>DASQKG010000118.1:0-7400 GCA_035630655.1 Pyrinomonadaceae bacterium | reverse complement strand
TTGCCGACAAACCCGCCCCCGGTTTCGGTTTGAATCACTCGAATCTTTTCTTCCGTGAGCCCGAAAAGTTTTACCAGCGCCTTGTGAACGTAATAAGGACACTGCATTGAACCCCACACCGTCACGCCGTCGCGTTCATTAGCAATCGCGATCACCCCGTTATTTTCAATGTAGAGCTGTTCCTGTGCGCCCGTGTGAAATTCACCTTCAACAATTAGATCTGCGGCGGCCCAAGCCTCGTCCACATTTCCTTTATCGACGAGAAACGATTTGAATATGTTGTCATCGCCCCAGACAATCTCTTTCTTGTTGATCGCGTCTTCTAAGGAAAAGATCGCCGGTAGCTCTTCAACCTCTACCTGCACGAATCGCCGGGCTTCTTCAAGTAAGTATTTGTTCGGATGTGCGAGAAGCAGGATTGCCTCTTCAGGATGATTGATAACCCCGTCGGCGAGGTAAGGCTGATCGTTGAGGATCAGCGCAACGTAATTCTCGCCGGGAATGTCTTTGGCGGTAACGATCGTAAACTCGTCCCAGGGAATGTCGCCGGTAAATGAAATGTTCTTGATGCGCCCGCGCGGCACTGAACTGCGTACAGTTGTGCCGAAGAGCATTTCGGGAAAGGAGATATCGTCGACGTAGAGCGCCTGGCCGGTGACTTTTTTGCGCCCCTCTTTGCGAGGAGCGGATTTACCGATGGAAGGTTCGCTTGTCCTTGGACTCATGAAGTCCCCTTTAGGGTTCTGGAACAGACAGGCTGCGGCAAATCTTTTTGGCGAGCTGGTTTGATATCTCTATATGGCGTGGTACCGCTTCGACGGCTCCGGTCTTTGGATTTCCACAGCGAATGCGTGCGACCCTCCCGCTTCAAGTAGCAACCGCATTTACGCAGGTGGCGCAGCAAAGAACTGCGCTTCATTGAATAACAACCGTTTCCCGAATCGCGTCGGGTGGAGCTCCGCGTAAGCCATCTTCACGCCTGTCTTCGAGTATCAGCGCAATGGCCTCCGCCAAATTTGTCCGGCATTCTTCGATAGTCCGCCCCTGTCCGTTGGCGCCAGGTATCTCTGGACAATAACCGATGAACCAGTCCGCATCTTGTTCAATAACAGAAGTAAATTCATTACGCATCGGATACCTCCTTCGGTAAAGATTAATCTACACCAAATCAGCAATGTGGCGGTAGGAGTCGCGAGTTCTAATCGTCCTGGAAGTCTCAGGCAACGGGCCTATGCGCTATCGCGCCAACTCTCGTGTATTATTTCCCCGCTCTTCAATCCCGTTGCAAATAGTTCAGCCGCTGTTACCGCCTGAACACCAAGGAGCTTTAGATGAAACTGAGAATATTTTTGCCGCTATGCGTGATGTGTGGGTTGATGCTTGTCGCTTGTTCCAGGGCGGATGAAACAACAAACCGTGCGAGTTCAACTTCAAGTCCGGTCGCGTCGAGCGCCACGCCGGCCGCCCCGGCGACCGCGACTCTCGGAGATCAAATCGGAGTACCGGAGTGTGATGACTTCATAGCTGCCTACGACGCCTGCGTCACCGGCAAGGTCCCGGAAGTTGCTCGAGCCCAGTACAAGGCATCCATCGAACAATGGCGAACCGGTTGGAAGAGACTCGCCGAGAACCCGCAAACCAAACCAACATTGGCAGCGGCTTGCAAGCAAACTATGGAACAGGCAAGAGCTTCCATGAAGTCTTTTAACTGCACGTTCTAAATGACGGTTACAGAACCGAGCGCGGTCGCGCCGGATGCCAGAGTGAACCCTCTTTTGCCCCAACGGGGCGTCGTCTTGTAGCCCAGGGTTGCCGCGCTTTGGCGGCTACCCTGGGAATGCAAAAGGATTTTCTATCAACCCCATCGGGTGGCGCATGCCTCTCGATTCTCGAGCGCGAACGTCGCAACCGCGTTGCGGTTAAGACTTCTATCTTCTCTTACCCAGGGTAGCCGCCAAAGCGCGGCAACCCTGGGCTTTATGCCGAAGCCCCGTTGAGGCAATAAACAAAACATTAATAGCATCCGCCGCTACCCCGAGGCGTCGGGCTTTTGTAATCACCTACTGCGGTCTCGCGATCACCAGGGGTTTCACTTCCAGTTCCCTACGATAAAAAACGCGCGGGCGCTGGACGCTGCGTTTCTCAGGCTCGGCAATGTTCTGCTCGCCCTCCACGAAGGCGATAGCGAGGCCCACTCCGCGCGTTTGTCTCATCTTATCTTCCTGCATTTGCGGAACGCGCTCGGTCGCAAAGTCGAGCCACTCTCGCGCGCTCAACGTGCCGTCCTTAGGCTGATTGTCCGCGAGTGCTGTTTTGAGTCCTTCTTCAACTAAGGAGTAAGTGAGCAGACCATGACCAAGTTGCGCTGCTTCCAGCGCTGCCTGATAACTCTGCGCCGCGGTGAGGATATACATTCCCTTCTCATAGGCAAGCTGGGCCAATCCCTTGGAGTTCATTGGACCACGACGTTTCTCCTCCGCTTCCAGCGCCTGGCCCGAATTGCAGGCATCAATTACCAGCAATAAGTGGGCGGCATCTATTCCTTCGACTACTTCTTCCAGCTCCACGTCTGAAATGCTGTGCGACAGGATTGATCGCAACCCATCTTCAGTGAGCTTCGTCCTGTCGCCCGTATAACCCAGGTCATGAGGAATGAGATAGAAACGCTGGGCCTGCGCGGTACCGTGGCCGGCAAAATAGATGATCGCTGTGTCTTCGGGCTCAGCACGCTTCAACCGATCGAATGGACCTGCTTTAAGACTCGGCGGTCCCGGTACGCCGGACAGTCGCTTGAGAGCCGCCAGGATATTTTCCTTAGTCGCATTCTCGTTTAGCAGCGGAACAACTTCGACGTGCTCAAAAAGTCCAACCTGCATTTGCCTCGCTTTCACTTCATTTCCAAAACTCTCAGCGTCGGCGACTGCATATTTCAAGTTGTACTGCGGGTTGGCGTAATCATTCAGACCCACGGCGATAACGTAAGCAGTGCCCGCGCGCTTCAAACTGTCCGCGCCTGTTAGAAGCAACGGGGCGTCTTTACTTTTGACATTGTCACGATTGAAGGCATAGGCCGTCAGCTGGTTCACTCCGGCGGTGACAGTGATTTCTTCTTCCAACGTAACTGCCGTCTGGCCTTTCAACACATCGCCGCGCCACACCTTTACCAACGAGCCGTTGCGGAACAGCCGCAAGTCACGCGCGCCGGCGCCTTGAGAGTGGTCTTTGTCCGCGGGCGCATCCGTCACATCGATCTTTAGCTTCGCTCTCCGTGACGCTATTCCCGAGGCCGGGGGCGGTTCACCCGTTAGCGATAATTTCACTTGCGGTTGGCGGCGGTCCTTCTTTGAAACATCCTGTGCGACACGCGGACGTTTGCCGGCCAGAATATCGCTCAGCAAACCCGGATGGTAAAACTCGGTAAAGAACCATTCGATGGGGGCGACGTTGAACGTGTCCTGGTTATAACGCCAAAGAATCTGGTTCCATGCGGCAGGCGTGCCATCAAACAAGCCTTGTGGTGTGACCACCATCCACTCGCCGCCGTCGTCGAGCGAGATGAGAGTCAGAAGATGCTCGCCTGTGTTTGCGTCCCACAAAAACGTACCGCCGTCGTCGCCGGCTGAGGCGATGAGCCGGCCGTCAGGGCTGAAATCGATCGACTCGATATTAGAGGTGTGCCCTGTGAGCGTGCGCAGTTCGCGTATCGTAGCCAGGTCCCAAAGCCTGATCGTATTGTCAGTACTGCCCGAGGCTAACAGACGGCCATCCCGACTAAAGGCTACGGTCCTTACGCCTTTGCCGTGGCCCTTTAGTGCACCCAATTGCCGGCCGCTGGCAACGTCCCAGAGTTCGACCTGCCCAATCGCCTCGACCTTCATACTCTTCATGATGTCGTCAGGATCCGCAGGATTGCGTGAGCTTTTCTTTTGGCCCTTTTGCCCGGGGATGTTGCCACTCATCATTGCTGCAAAATCGATATTCGACTTCGATTCCACACCGCCTGTTGCCAGCGTGCGCCCGTCTGGACTGAAGGCCATGGATGTCACGCTGCGACCCATCGTGCCGGCAGACATAGAGCCCATCATGTTTGTCATCATCGCGGAGATGTCGGCGATGTTGGGCATAGCCGGCATCGAGCCTGGCTTGCCGCCTTTCATGATTGCACGGGGATCGATCATGCCGGGGTTGATCGCTCCGGGGTTACCTGGTCCGGTCATCGATCCCAAATTAGCGAGCGGTGAAGATTTCAATTCGCGCAGCCGGCTACCAGATGCGGTGTCCCAAAGTGAGACCTGGCCCATCGAGCCCAGGGTCGCAAGCATACGACCATCCGAACTAAACCCGGCTTCAAACGAACTGGCGTCGAGCGTTAGGGTGCGCAACTCGCGACCTGACTTTACGTCCCAAATTTTTAACGGAGTCTGAAGGCCGGCGAGTGTTGGATTCTGCTGTTGCGTAGGGCCTGGTCCATACGTGATCAGAATCATCGTGCCATCGGGACTAAAGCTTACGCGTTGGATCACTGAACCACCGGTAGACGGCGCCAGGCGATGCAGTTGTTTGCCGCTTGGTATTTCCAAAAGCGTCAGCACGTCGGTGTTTGCAATGTAAGCCGCCAGATATTTGCCGTCGGGACTCGGCAAGCCAACCAAATTGTCTGAAGGACCGGCCGTCATGCGCGCGCCCCGACCTTCACGCAGATCCCAGCGCGTCCGGCCGCCGGACCAGAGCCGTGTGCCGTCAGCGCTGAAAGCGACCTTGTAAGCCATGTTTGTGCGGCCGCTCATCTTCAATAGTTGTTTGGCGGTCTCCGTTTCCCACAGCATGGTGGGCGTATCAAACCCGCCGGTCGCGATCTTCTTTCCATCGTCACTGAAGCTCGCAAAGATCCGTCCCTGCTTGGTGAAGAGCCCACTGTTGGGAGCGCTAAGAGGCGCGAGCTCGCGGCCGGTAGAAACTTCCCACAGCTTTACCGTGTAACCCTCGGCAAACGCTATCAGTCTCCCGTCGCGGGTAAACCTGATGCCGCCGTAATCGCTTGCTGTCGCACCGAGTTCCTTTTCAGTGCCTTTTCCACTCAGGTCCCAGATGCGCAAGCGCTTGTCTACGATACCGCCGGCAAGCAGACGTCCGTCTGATGTAAATGAAAGCTCCAAACTCTCGATCTCTTTGTCGGGAAGATTTATTGAACGGGCTTCGCGGCCTGTCGACAGATCCCAAAACTTTACTTGCGGTTTGCCTTCGTCGATATGAACGAACGCTAGTTGAGTGCCGTCGTGAGTGAGGGCCGCACCACCGCCACCGCCCATCGATGCGCTGGCGTTTAATGCGCTGATAGGGATCGAACGCAGCTCTTGCCCGGACGATGGGTCCCAAACGCGGACGGCATCGCTGGCTGTCACTATCCGTCCATCAGGAGTGAACGCGATGAAGAAAACGCCAACGATGCTTGACGTGAGTCCGCCTTGTGAACTCGCGAGTGTTTGCACCTCCCGTCCTGTGATCACATCCCAAACCTTCACCGTGTTGTCACCTCCTGCGGCTGCGATGAGACGACTATCGCGACTGAAGGCGACGAAAGGAGACAACGTCATTCCGGTTTGCGGGCCGCCGGAAAGGTTGCGCAACTCACGGCCGGTTGCGGTCTCCCACAACTTGATCTGGGTGCTTCGCATTGTGGTGGTAGCGAGCAGACGTCCGTCGGGGCTGAAAACAGATCGGGTGGCTCCGATGAGGTTGTTGTAGCCGGTTTGAAGTACGAGTTCCGGCTTGGCTTCTCGCGCTTGCAGATCAGTTTGGGAGTCTGTCTTCGACGTGCCGCTCTGGATGCCCAGACCGCGTTGGTCTGGATTGGGTGTGGGCGCCTGGGCAAGTGCGAGGTTTACCGTGGCGGTCGATAGAACGATCCCCAGGACTACGCTGGTAACCCGCTCAAATGCAATTCGTTTCATAACAATATCCTGCGCTCAATCAGCGCGAAGTTCAATGTTCGTTAGTGAGGGTTGAGACCTTAAGTCACGCGGAGCGATCTCATTAGCACCGCGGCTTCAGCCCGGTGATCAGCGTAGCCAGATGATCCCCAAACCGTTTCTAACGGTTTTGGCCGTACCCAACAAAACCGTAGTTCAGAGTTCAAGCTTCAGCTTGCGTTATGCTACGAAAGACACAACCTGAAAGGTTGAACTCTAAACTTCCGGCCGGTTGGCTAGATAGAACGCCGATAGATCGGCTCTTTCGGCAAAGGCGGACAGGGAAGGGCCTTTACGAGAACATCACGTGCTCCGGTAACAACAGTGGCATTTGCTCCAGACCAACCGTCGGCTAATGCGCGCGGCTTGCTTCCAGATTCTGGTTCATACTAAGCGGCCACACGCCGTGCTCGCATGATGTGGTTTTGGTACGTAATGATTTCGTTCGCGGCCCGTTCGTTCGACCAGCCCAGATAATTTTGGGCGACAGATGCCGCCGCCCCGACGGCGTTTAATCCGCAAACCGAGTTCAAACCAACCATCGTCCGGCGCAACAAGCAATCAGAGAGCGTCTGCGCCAGCTCATGCCTGAAAGCATGGACCACTTCGGCGGCAATCGCTCCGGTTTCCATATCGATAACCTCAGCCAGGCGTGAATCTTCGGAGACCAATTCCATGATCGAGGCGGCGGCGACTCCGTACGTTCGCAAGAGATGGTCGCAGGTCGTGGCGGCCATTTGATACTGTTTCGTAAAGTCTGCCGCAAACGCTTCCAAGTCGACGGTCTTACTGCCGGGCAGCGGTGTATGGCTCGTTGTGCATTTAAGAGAATCTCGTCCCAGCTTTCTGACAACCAGCTCGACCATCTCTTCCGCCAGGCTACGATAAGTTGTGAGCTTGCCGCCGACGATAGAAAACAAGTTGTCGAGCCCTGGATGGCTTTTAATGAAGTGGCGCCGAGTGATGCTCTGTTCGTCTTTGTCGCCAACGAAAGGCAGCGGGCGCACACCGGAATAGGTGTAGAGAATTTTGGAGCGATCAAGATTGGCCGTGGGAATAACCCGATTGGTTTCATCAAGAAGATATTTGATCTCGTTCTCTTCGATGTGGACGGAATCGAGATCGCCGTCGTAGCGAATGTCGGTCGTGCCAATCAGGAACTTCCGGTTCCAGGGAATGATGAAGAACGGGCGCTGATCTGTTTGGGCTTCGACATAAATCGCTGTTGAGGGCGCACCGGGAAACTCGTCAACAATAATGTGGCTCCCTTTCGTGCCGCCGATTAACCGTTTTGAGTCACTACTCTGATTACCTGATTTGAGCTCAATCCGGCCCCCGACTACCTGATCAACCCATGGTCCTGCGGCGTTAATTACAATTCCGCCGCGGGCCACACTCCGTTTATCCGTTAATGTGCTTGTGAATTCCACG
>DASQKG010000117.1:0-6701 GCA_035630655.1 Pyrinomonadaceae bacterium | reverse complement strand
AAAGTTCCCGCACGTATCCGCATCTGCAAAGGCGCTTACAACGAACCTCCTGAAGTCGCCTTCCCCGACAAGAAGGACACAGACGAAAATTACATTCGGGTAATGCTGCTGTTGTTATCGAGCGGCATCTATCACGGGATCGCCACGCACGATCCGAAGATGATCGACGCCACCATCGATTACGCCAACCGTCAGGGCATCGGCAAAGAGGCATTCGAATTTCAAATGCTGTACGGCGTGCGGCGCGACCTGCAACGGCAGCTGGCGAAAGACGGCTACAACATGAGGGTCTATGTGCCCTACGGGAAACACTGGTATCCTTATTTTATGAGACGGCTGGCGGAACGACCGGCAAACATCTGGTTTGTTATGAAGAATATCTTCAAAGGCTGACAGGCGATGGACAACCTTCTGTGGATTCTATGGTTCATTCTCGGCGCGGTCCTGATCGTTGCCGAGGTCTTTACGTCAGGGTTTGTCTTGCTCTGGTTTGGCATCGGCGCACTGATGGCCGGCCTTGCAGGGCTCATCGGAATCGATAGTGTCCTCGCACAGTTTATTATCTTCGCCACCGTCTCAGTCGGACTCACCGCCGCCTCGCGTACGATCTTCATTAATTACTTTTCACGCGAAACAACCGGCGACTCATTACGGACCGGCGTAGATTCGCTCCCGGGGAAGATCGGAACAGTTGTCTCGTCGAGTCGCGGCGCAATGCAGGAAGGTGCAGTCAAAGTGTTTGGTTCCACCTGGACCGCATATCCGGCTGAGGGCGAGTCGGCGTTGGAAGCCGGCGAGCGTGTGTGCGTGGAGAGAGTGGAAGGTTCTTCAATCTATGTGAGACGCATTGACGAGAGTGCTGACTGGCGCGCGAAGGAACTGCCCGAGTGAATCAGCGGGCGTTCCCTGACGAGAGTTAGCCTCGGCTGACCTGAACAAAGTCACCAATCTTGACGTTTTTCAAAACCTCGCTCACTTCGGGCATCAATGGCAGTAGAGTTTTTAAGCGATTGTTTTGCGCCACCAAAAGGATGATCGCGATTCGAGAGGCAGTGAGGTTCTGCTGATATTTAAGACTCTGGTCAACAGTCATGAATACATCAAACTCCCCTTCGGCTAAGGTAAGGAGTTGCCCGTTCGTTATTCCTGACCACCCATGCTCCGTTACCGAATATCGTCGGAGCGTTGAATTAATGTTTCCTGGGTCATGGGCCATTACCTCACGATGCAATCTTAGACAAGTCGATCGATCGCGCCATCGTGTTCCGTTCACGGATAGTGTACGAGCGGGTATGATGTCCCAGCTCGCTACCGCGGGCTAGCCTGGTGCCCGTCTCGCATTCACAGCAACGATCGAATCCATCCGCCATCTACTTGAATTGACGTTCCCGTGATATAGCTGGCTCGTTCTGAGACCAGAAAAGCCGCGAGCGCGGCAAACTCTCGTGGCTCACCTAGCCGCCTCATTGGTATTTCCTGCTCCCACCTGTGCTTGAACTCCTCTGCACTGATTCCTTGCTTTTCAGCCATCATCACCGCCAGATCTTCGACGCGCTCGGTCCTCGTATAGCCGGGTAGAATGTTGTTCACTGTAATCCCTTCCGCCGCCACCTCGTTCGCAAGCGTGCGTGCAAGTCCCGTAACGGCGGCGCGCAAGCTGTTTGAAAGAATTAGATTTTCCACGGGTTGCTTAACGGCAATGGATGTGATGTTCAAGATCCGGCCCCAACCTCGCGCTTTCATTCCCGGCAGCACTTGGCGCGTCAATTCAATGGCACTGAAAAGCGTCAAGCGGACAGCTTGTTCCCACTGTTCGAGCGTCAGTTGTTCAAATTTTCCGGCGGGTGGTCCACCTGCGTTGGTAACCAGAATATCGATCCGGCCAAATTGCTCGATACCAGAATCAACTACGCGCTTCACATCGCCTGGCAGAGAGACATCAGCCAGCACGGCAATCACCTGGACGCCACTCTGGCTAACGATATCGTCCTTTGTTTTATTGAGAGCCTGCGCGTCTCGTGCGCATAAGATAAGTGAAGCCCCCTCATTGGCGAGCTCTTCCGCTACGGCGCGGCCCAGCCCCCGACTGCTGGCAGCGACCAAAGCAATTTTTCCTCTCAGTCCAAGATCCATTTGGCGCAAACTCCTGAAGCGGGGTTAATCTTCACTAGGCTGCTGCCGAAGGTATATGTCAGTCTTGTCGAGCCAATCCTGCCTTGGCGGACTAAAGACATCTATGTCAAGCGTGTCTTCCAGTGCTTCTGCCTTATGACGCACCTGGGATGGAATGTGCAACACCTCACCCGCCAATACGTCGATGACCTGCGACTCATCTTCGCCGATCCAGAAGCGCAGGCCGCCCTCGAGTATGTAAGTGATTTGCTCATTCTCGTGCGAATGCTGTGGCACGATAGCGCCCTTCTTAAGATAGACGTGCGTTAGCATCATGCGGTCGCCGGTTATCAAACGGCGATCGAGTACGTCCGAAACTTTCTCCTTCGGCATATCTTCCCAACGATAGAATGTCACCGCTCGTTGTTCCATGTTGTCTCCCTCATTGTTAACCGGTTCCCGATTTGTTATTCCACGCACTTCTTTCGAGCAACAAGGCGTATGGAGGGGCTGAGCGACAAAGTATTCGGTTGCGCGCTGTCTCTAACGATAGCTTAACCATCGTTGAAGTAGTTCTTTACATTTTGCAAACGCCGAGAGTTGTTTCGAAAGCTAGGTCATGGTATTTCCCACTGGAATTATTGAGAGCACAAACCGCAGAACCAAAAGTGCATTGTGGAGAGATATGAATCTTGAGAGTCGTGGCGCCCGCGCACCTAAGGTATGTCCACCGCTGAGGCTTGGCGTTGCCAGAGCAACCTCATGCCACGTCACGGAGGATGCGAGGGTTCTTGGCTACAATGCGCAGCAATGTACGCGCTGCGCCGGAAGGAGCTCGACGACCCTGCTCCCACTCCTGGAGAGTACGTACAGAGACCCCAAGCAATTCCGCGAACTGAGACTGAGAAAGCCCAGTGGTCTCACGTACGGCACCTACTGCGGGAACAGTGATCACGCGGCCATGGTGTCGACTCTTGATTTCGCGAATTCCTTCGAGAATTTCCATTCCAAGATTCCGTTTTGTATTGCGTTTTGAATTAGCCATCGATCTCATCCTTAATTTGGCGAAGCACGTTGGCAGAGATGTTTTCCATAACATTCTTCGCATAGAGTGTGAGCATCCATATTTGACCTTGGCGAATGCGTGAGTAGTAAATCACGCGAACGCCACCGCGCTTGCCCCGACCTGTTACACGCCAGCGCAATTTGCGAACGCCACCTGACCCAGGAATCAGATCACCCGCTTCGGGGTCCTCGATTAAAGCGTCCTGGAGCCTTGAATACTCCTCGTCGGTCAAATAATCCGTTACGAGCCGCGAAAAGAGCTTCGTTTCAATGAAGCTATACATCGACTGATTATACGGCAATGCCGTAGTACGTCAACACGTGCGAAGAAACTAACTATCACTGGGCGGAGCGCCGCGGTTTTCAGCCCTATAACCTATTCGAATGGTTGACCGCGCGAGGCTAAACAGGATTAGTCCCAGCGCGATGCTGGACAGCGTAAGGACGATGTAGATTAACCAGGGAACTCGCTCAGTGAGCGGCAATGGCTCAGGTTTATAGTCAGGGTTGTTGGCTGCTGGTCCAACTCCAATACGAACCGGGGTGATCGATAACCTTGTAGGCAGCTCTTTCTCAAAATCGTAGTGGGGCGCTGTAGCGTTGGGATTGCCGAAAAACAAGCGAAGCGGTTGCGCGGGAACTTCCTTAAGCTCAAACACTGCCTGCCGTGCGGGCGCGCCACCCTTGATTGCAGTGATGGTCAATGTCTGGTTGCTGTAATCTCTTATCAGAAGACGAAGCTTCCGGACGTTTTCCTCTTGATCAAAATGGATGACCAGCGGCGCGCGCTCACCGATACGCCGAGTCAACTCTCCCGAAGCAACCAGGCGAAGACTCTGGGGATCTTCGCCGGCCTCAATCTGGAAGGCACGGGAGAAGGAAGGGTCGTCAACGTCAAGTATCAGCCGGTCACACGGGACCCGCGCGCCAAGATCAATGTTCCATGCTGAAGACGGCGCCCCCTGATTGCGGAGCAACTGGTAGGCGGGCACATTCGCGTCCCAGGTTGTCAGTTCACCCTTTGCGCGCACTGCCTTAACCGCGCTCACATTTGTAATCGTTGGCGGCTCTTTGTCGGTAAGCTCATCAGCAAAAACTTTTACACGCAGGTATCTGTATCTGCTCGTCGGATAACTCACGCGATCCGACTGCACGGTTTTGTTCTGAGACTCGAAGCCGAATATAAGAGCGCCAGTTTGCAGTGTTTTCCAATCGGTGCCAGTGTCACCGCCTTCAACAGCAACCCGCCGGCGAAAGTTTGTCCCCGCGGTTTCGATTTCGACCTCGTTGTGTTCGCCACGATCTTCACCCAGATCCACGGATGCCTCGCTCGCGGTCAAGCCAATCTTTGCTTGATTGAAAAGGCTGCCGCCAATCACAAGCCGATCGTCAACTTCGCTGCGAATTCGCACCGCGTAAGGAACCTCTTTGCCTCTCGCGTCGTAAAGCCTCAGATCGGCCAGGTCCTGGCGAGACTTATCCATCACCTCGAGTGGGACGGTGACATCATAAAGACCCGGCGCTTCTGCTCCCGAAGAGATCTCGACGAAGAACGCCCATGGCGAAGTTGCGGTTTGAGCGAAGGCCGAGATCACCAAAGCGCATACGGCAAACCCAACCATGGTGACAAATGCCAACCTTTTCATGTCGACGACTCCTTACTACGAAACGCTTTGTGATAGCCCCAGGCAACGATTAGCAACAAAACCCCAAGGACCAGAAACGCGACGATGCGGTAAAGCTGCTTAAGCTGTGCTATGTCAACCAGCATTACTTTAATAACCGTCAGCCCAAATAAACCTAGCGCGGCCCATCGAACGGCAGCCGCTCGTCGGATGAAACCGACCGCGGCCAGCACAGCCGCGTAAACCGACCACAAAACTGAGAGCGCCATCTGACCCAGCCATAACTCATGCCGACCGTCCTCATACTCTTTCAGCGCAAAGGCCTGAGCGCGGAAGAACGTGAATGTCTCGACCGACATGATGAACCAGAGTGTTCCTATGCCGATTAGGAGGATGGCCTGTTGGAGGTTGGCTTTAAGAATGTCTTGTGGCTCGTCTAACTTCCGATACAGAGCGGCGGCTGCAAAAAGACATAACGTCACTGCCAGCGAGGAAAGAAAATACCTGTTCAGTACCGGCGTGAAAGCGGTCCGGTTAAAAAGATTCGTATCCCACACCACGAGCTTGCCAAGAGCGAGGATAAACAAGCCATAAGCGGCGGCGTGAAGACGCCTTGACCTGGTTTCAGTTGCTACCCACAACATTGTCAGTCCCTGGATGGCCCAGGCAATCGTGATCCAGTTTGACTTCAACTGAATTGGAATCGCGAGCGTTACAAACGTGAGTGCAACACCGATCATCGTTAATAGTTCGATTTTCGTCGTTGCCCCTCGAGCAAGAAGGAGTTTCGCGGCGCCGGCGTAGATTAGAGCCATGGCTATGGCGAATACGCCCATCCAATCGTGATAGTTGGGACTGAGTAAATGGTAAGACGTGGCGAAAAAGACGATTGCGTTGAGCGGCAACAGACAGAGATCTTCGATAGTGGCAGGCTCCCGCTTGATAAACCGCCGGCCCAGTGGCGCCAGAAGAAAGATCACAAACGTGGCGGTCTGAAAGGTCATGACCACACCGAGTTTCCGCGGATGATAGTTGTCGCCGTACCAGAGCCAAAACAGGAAGTGGGTGCCGGCAAACGCCAACGAGTGAAGTCCGATCCAACGGTTCGGTAAGGCCATCGCACCGATGTCCAGCGCCGCTATGTAGCCGAAGAGTGAACGATATTGATCGCGATCAGATCGCAACAGGATCGGCGTCAGAAAGCCACCGAGTAAGGCCATGATTGCAATAGCCTGCGCGTCATAAAGCACAGCGAGACCAGCTGCTTCGGCGATGAGAATCAGCAAATACGCAAAGGCCGCTTTTTGAGTGACGAGATGGTAATACCCGAAGGCAGCATAGACCGAAACATAAAGCAGAATGATGCCGCCGGCCGTGAGAATCTGCGAGAAGATCCTCCAGCGGCGCTGGTGGTATCTGAAACCTAACACCGTCAGCGTAAGACCAGCCGCTATTCCGATTGCCACGCGGCCGAGCTCACCGATCCAGCGGTTGTCGAATGCGTATTTGAGAAAGAAAGCTGTCGCGAAAAGAATGAGACCGATTGCAATCCAGCCCACCAATCGCCGGCCAATGATGGATTCAATGTCCGCTGCCTGACGAGCCGGCGTGTACGACGACGAGAGAGCGGATGCGGCTACGGGTTGAGATTCATTGAAGACTTCCGGAGGCGCGACCGGCACATGCAGCGTCGTGGGGTCATGGGCCGGTTCTGTGATCGAGGGTGGTGTTGGTTGCTCGACCTGTGGAGGTTGTTGCGCAGGACGCTCAGTAACGTCCGGGAAGGGAAATGATCCCGCTGCCAGTGTCGCTTCAATTCTTCCAATGCGAGCATCGAGTTGTTGAATCGCTTTTGCCAGTGGGGCTAAGTCAGTAGTACGGATTTGTTGAAGGGCGTCA
>DASQKG010000116.1:0-2735 GCA_035630655.1 Pyrinomonadaceae bacterium | reverse complement strand
CGACTTCGTGACGATTACCTTGTAACCGTTCATGTGTTCTGCGACTGAGCGAGCTGCAGCGTCCACGAAACTCATGTCTGGAGAGCCATCGCTCTGTGGCGGCGTGCCTACCGCTACAAATATCACCAAGGCCTCTTCAACTGCCTGTTTTATGTGGGTCGTGAAGCGGAGTCGCCCCGACTGCATGTTCTTGGTGACCAGTTGTTCGAGGCCTGGCTCATATATCGGCATTTCACCTGCCGACAACCGGTCAATCTTTTCCTCATCAATATCGACGCACGTTACATCGACGCCAAATTCGGCGAAACACGCACCTGTCACAAGGCCGACATAACCCGTGCCGATTACCGCTATGTGCATTGAGAATTACCTTCGGGAGTTCAGGAGGGTAAAAACTAATTCACCTAAGCAAAACCTTGCGGGTCAAACGCGACGACTGATCGCGTGACCCGCAAGGTTTTACACAATTTGACCGCGGCGCTCGAAGCGAGCGCCGCAGTGTTTTTGAAACGATACAACCGAGAACTTACCTCGACGGGCTGATGACAACCGCGGTGCCACCAAATTCCAGGTCGTTACCGTGCATGGCAGCATATATGATCGCTGCGATCGCGCCGGCGCCCAATGCCACCAGTGCAAAAGTCTCACCGGTGCTGAGGTCATCATCGTCTTCCCCTGGGGTATCCTGGGGATTCGGAGTGCCTGCTGTTGCGGTTTCGCCTGCGGCAATCTGTTTGACTGCGCCATCAACGCGCAACTGGGCCACGCCCGAGTGTGTCGTTAAAGAGGTAATCCCCTTGACGACCTTTACCGTAAACGACGTTGGCTGGCTGCCATCAACTGAAACGACGCCATCCTTTGTGGTGAAGTTGACTGAAACTCCGGCCAGCGTTGAAACCTGGGCTGAGCCGTTTTCCAGCAACCCCATGATGCTGTTTTCAGTGAAGCTTATCTTCAAGCCTGAGCTTGGCGCCAATTCAACCCGGCCCAGTTTGCTCAGATTCACAGTGGCAGCGCTCTTCTCGGCGGTTGTGATCGAGCTATCCGAAAACACCGTTCCGCCAGCAAGGGCATTTTCCCCATTTACGGTGACCGTGCCGGAAACCGACAACTCACCAGATGGGGCCTTTGCTGCGGGCGATGCCAAAACTACCATTGAGTAAACACTCAAAATGGCAACTGCCACACAGGCCGCGATAGGTTTGCGGCTCCAAGTTTTGCTGATCATTAACTTTCCTCCCGTAGTGTGAAACAAATTCTTAGATTGCGTGTCGCGACGCCTGATCCCGTAGAGACGTCATTCTTTATCAATTCTTCCTCAAAACCAGGGCTCGTCAGAAGATCAAAATACCCGTGTAAGGCTTTAATAACACTGGGTTGTTATTACACGAATGACTAGACTCTGTCAACAGCCTTTTGCCGTAGTTTGCCACAAAATGGTGCCTTTTTCGTGTTGCCCGTGAATTTAGCACAGGGGTTGACACGAGTCCAGACCTTTCTGCCTAAATTAGTAGGAAATTGAACAGCGATTAGCCCAAGCGTCCTTACTCGGGAGTGTTTACACGACGAGCGCGAGTAACCTCTCGTGATCGGAGGATCGGATTGGCGCCTTCGGGATTTATGGCAGCCTCGGTCCCATGGATCTTTCCCATTAGTTCCGCTTGCTCATAGGGGTCCAGGCGGGCAAACACATAGAACAACTCGCCGCTTCGAACACTTCCGAGGTATCGGAAAGTGGTACGAAAGACCTCGCCCACTCTCAGCATTCGAGTGCTGGGAGGACTATCGAAAATCGTTCGAAACTCCCCTACGGTCACTGCCTCGAGCTCCGGTAGGTAGTCGTTTCGGCTCTCGTCCGCGATACGCACCGCCATCTGCCTCAACGCGCGGATCCGGTTGGAATTACGACGATAGTATCCTCGATCGACTTCGTGGCGACTGGCGCGATCGTCCACCACGTTCTGTTCATTTCGCAGGTACCCCAGGTAGGCACGGACCACTGGTCCAAACTGGTCGTATTCGGAAACGGTCTGGCCGGAGGCAGCGGAAGCAACACAGAAAACCGCCAGAAGCACGGCGGAGAGATAGGAATATTGTAATCTTGGTTTAGCCATGATACAGGTCTTCTCCAGGCTCAAGAAGTCCTTCCTAGTTATGGTTAGAATCAGAACGCGAGTATAGCAAACTCGCAAGATTGGACAGATTGCGCCACTGTTTCAGCAATGTTACATTTCCCATATTACTGGTGGATAAACTAACGCAATAGCCTCGTTATGAAGAAAAAGGTCGCGCTGGGAGTCAGTGGCGGAATCGCCGCCTATAAAGCTGCTGAAGTGCTACGTGGACTTCAGCGCGCCGGCTGTACCGTTAGGGTTGCGATGACAAAGCGCGCCTGCAAGTTTGTCCAACCGCTAACATTCCGGGCACTTTCAGGCTCACATGTAATCGTAGACGACTATGCCCCAGACAATCCTGACCCAATCGCCCACATAACGTTTTCACAGAGCGTCGATTTGTTCCTGATCGCTCCGGCCACGGCCAATATCATTGCGAAGTTTGCAAACGGAATAGCTGACGATTTCATAACCTCGACCTATTTGGCCTCGACAGCGCCAGTCATGATTGCGCCGGCCATGAATACGTCAATGTGGCACCATCCGGCAACGCAGCGTAACCTGGAGAAACTGCGCTCCGATGGCGTGTTTGTCATCGACCCAGATGAAGGCGAGATGGCA
>DASQKG010000115.1:0-4218 GCA_035630655.1 Pyrinomonadaceae bacterium | reverse complement strand
ATGCCGGCTTACTTGCAGCCGAGACTCTGGCCATCGTTGGTTCAACAACCGGCGACGCGGACGCCTGTGAACTGGCTGCGCGTGCGGCACGTTTCGTTGCTCGTAAACAACAATCCGACGCTTCATGGATTTATGGCACGGACAGCAGACAGGCTTGGGTCGATAATTTTCATACTGCCTACGTGCTGCGTTCGCTGGGAGCAATCATGCAGTGTTCGGCGCCGGCGGACGAAGAGTTTCGCTCAACTTTGCTGACTGGTTTCAAGTTCTGGCGAGATAGCTTCTTTCTTGCAGACGGGTGGCCGAAATACTACCATGACACGCTTTACCCAGCAGATGCACACGCGGCTGCGACGGCGATTGTGACGCTCGTGGAACTTCAGGAATTGGATCCCGAAGCGCTTTCGTTGGCGGAAAAGATCGTAGGCTGGACTATTCATAATCTGCGCGACCGCACCGGCTTCTTTTATTATCAGCGTCGACGCTTTCATACCGTTCACACGCCATTCATGCGCTGGACCCAAAGCTGGATGCTTTACGCATTAGCACGGCTGCTGGAAGCGAAAGCGTTGTAAAGCAAACTGCTAGTTTGCTTATTATCTCTCGAGCCTAATGGAAGTTGAGCTGAAATAGGTTGGACCGTTATCAGGAGAAAACGATCTACGAAATACACGAAATAACTCGAATCAAGCTCTCTTTTCGTGCTGGTTCGTGTGTTTCGTGGATCGCTCCTGGTTCGTCTGCCAGGGCCAACAAATCATTCTAATGCCAATCGCTTCTGATGTTTCGTTAGCACCGGACGTCCAGATTTTTCACCCTGACCTGGTGAACCTGTACGGCTGCAACATCGGGTCTGAAACCAGGATTGGCGCGTTTGTAGAGATTCAGAAAAACGCTTCCGTCGGAGCGCGTTGCAAAATTTCTTCGCACACTTTCATTTGCGAGGGAGTGACGATTGAAGACGAAGTGTTTGTCGGTCATGGCGTGATGTTCACCAACGATCTGTATCCGCGTGCGGTCAACGACGACGGGGCGCTGCAATCTGAAGCAGACTGGTCGGTAATCCAAACGCGCGTAAAACGCCGTGCGTCGATCGGAAGCAATGCGTGTGTTTTAGCAGGTGTAACGATTGGTGAGCAGGCGTTGATTGGCGCCGGAGCGGTGGTAACCAAAGACGTGGCAGATTACGCGATCGTTGCCGGAGTGCCCGCGCAAGTAATCGGCGACGTGCGCAAAAAGTAGGACAGACATTCCTGTCTGTCTCCTCCTGCCAACGAAGTACGGTTGTTGGAAACAAGAAGGCAGATTTTTCCATATATCATTTTTCATTTATCCGTCGGTCAGGTGCTTGTAATGGTTCATGTAGGTACAATGAAAAATGAGAAATGAAAAATGATATATGGAAAATCCTCTTTTTGCGGTCTTCAGTATTTCATTATTCAAAGACAGACAGGAATGTCTGTCCTACCTAAAGCATGATCAAAGTCGGTGTTATTGGATACGGATACTGGGGGCCAAACCTCGTGCGCAACTTTATGGAAGCGCCCGGTTCCACCGTCGTTGCCGTTTGCGATCTTCGCGGTGAGCGACTGGTCCAGTTAAAGACTCGTTATCCCACGATCCAGACCTCAAGTGATTGTCACTCTCTCTTTCAGAATCCCGACCTCGACGCCATCGTTATCGCCACACCCGTGTCGTCCCATTTCGAATTGGCCATGGGTGCGCTCAAGGCGGGCAAACACGTATTGGTGGAAAAGCCTCTGGCGGCAAACTCCGATCAGGCTAGACAGCTGATTGATGAAGCCGCGCGGCGCCAGAAAGTCCTCATGGTGGATCACACCTTCGTGTATACAGGCGCGGTAAGGAAGATTCGCGAATTGATCACCGCCAACACTTTAGGGGACATTTACTATTACGATGCAGTGCGCGTGAATCTGGGTCTGTTTCAGCATGATGTAAATGTGATCTGGGACCTCGCGATCCATGATCTCTCGGTCATGGATTACGTGCTTCCGACAAAGGCCACCGCGGTTTCGGCCACAGGAATAAGTCATATTCCCGGCCAACCCGAAAACGTGGCATACATCACACTCTTTTTCGACGAGCCGCAAATAGCGCATGTTCACGTCAACTGGCTTACGCCGGTTAAAGTCAGACATACTCTGATTGGCGGGAGCGAGAAGATGATCCTTTATGATGACCTGGAGCCCAGCGAAAAGGTGAAGATCTATGACAAAGGCATCACCGTTTCTCAAAGTCCCGAAGCGGTTTACGAAATGCTGGTGAGTTACCGATCCGGCGACATGTGGGCGCCTCGGCTCGACTCAACTGAGGCCCTCCAGATCGAGGCCCAGCATTTTGTCGATTGCATTGAAAACAATAAGAAACCTGAAACCGACGGCACTGATGGTCTGCGGCTGGTGCGAATAGTCGAGGCTGCGGAGAAATCCCTGCGCGCGCGCGGACAACTGGTTGAAATCGAGCAGTAGGACAGAAATGATTCCATTAGTTGACCTGAAAAAGCAGTACGAAAGTATCAAGGACGAAATCGACGCCGCCATTTCTGACGTGGTCCAGAGTTGTCACTTCATCCTCGGCGAGCACGTCGAAGCCTTCGAAGCGGATTTTGCCGACTATTGTCAGACGCGATTCGCCTTTGGTGTGAATTCAGGAACCAGTGCTCTGCACCTTGCGCTCCTGGCAGCCGGAGTTGGGCCAGGCGACGAAGTCATCACCGTAAGTTTTACTTTTATCGCGAGTGCGGCAGCCATAACTTACACGGGAGCCACGCCGGTTTTCGTGGATGTTGATCCCGAAACGTGTACCATCGATCCGAACAAGATCGAAGCCGCCATTACACCGCGAACAAAAGCGATCATGCCTGTGCATCTGTATGGCGCCTGCGCCGACATGGATCCAATCATTGACCTCGCTCGCCGTCACAATCTAACGGTCATAGAAGACGCGGCCCAGGCGCATGGCGCCGAGTACAAGGGACGCCGCGCGGGAAGTATTGGCGAGCTTGCTTGTTTTAGTTTTTATCCCGGTAAAAACCTCGGAGCTTACGGCGAGGCGGGCGCCGTTGTTACCAACGACGAGCGGTTTGTCGAGGTGATCAATCAACTGCGTGACCAGGGACAGAGCAGTAAGTATCATCACGAACGCGTGGGCTACAACTACCGCATGGAGGCCTTGCAGGGCGCCGTGTTGGGCGTCAAGTTGAAACATCTGGACGAATGGACCGCGGCGCGTCGCAGGCATGCCGAGTTCTATAGAAGTGAGCTTGCGAATGCTGGTCCAAGATTGATTGCTGAACCTGCAAACTGCAAATCGGTCTATCACGTTTTTCCTTTGTTTGCCGAAGAACGTGACGAGATGCGCGACTATCTTCAGGCTGCCGGAATTTCAACGGGTATTCACTATCCTATTCCCGTCCACTTGCAACGCGCATATCTTGATCTCGGATACAAAGCCGGCGACTTGCCCCAAACCGAATGTCTTTCAAGAGAGATGTTATCGCTGCCGATGTATCCTGAGCTCACCAGCGAAGAACTGGCGCACATCACAGATGCAGTGCGAGAGTTTTCCCGGCGGCCGGTTGCCGCCCATTCGTAATCTCGCCCCTCCATCATCGTCATGCGAATCTGGATCGATCTCGCCAACTCACCGCATGTCCCATTCTTTCGTTCGCTGACAAATGAATTCAGACAACGCGGGCACGAAGTGATCATAACCGCGCGAGATTTTGCCGAGACGGTCCCTTTGGCTGAAGCGGCGGGCCTGGCGCCGGAAGTGATTGGTGGACACGGAGGCGGCGCTCTTTCAGGAAAAGCAGGCAACCTCGTCGGACGGGCGATGACCCTCGCGCGCCGGGCGCGGGGACGAAACCTGGATTTGGCCGTCAGCCATAATTCCTATTCGCAAATTCTCGCCGCCCGCGTTCTCTCGCTGAGAGCGGTGACGCTGATGGATTACGAGCACCAGCCTGCGAATCACCTGGCGTTCCGGTTTGCGTCTCGCATTATCGTTCCGCGTGCCTTTCCCGAAGACGGTTTGAAACGCTTCGGTGCGCAAGCTGCGAAAGTAAGAAGATACGACGGACTTAAGGAAGACGTTTACCTCGCCGGCTTTGAAAGCGATCCGCTGTTTGCAAAACAACTAGGCCAGATGGGGATCGGGCCCACGGATGTGCTTGTGACTGTGCGACCCCCGGCCAGC
>DASQKG010000114.1:0-3363 GCA_035630655.1 Pyrinomonadaceae bacterium | reverse complement strand
GATCGCTGTCACAGGCAACGATTTGGCAGTATAATCAAAAAAGCGAGTCGTTGTCAATATCAACGATCGTGCTCGGCGTTACGGTTTTAAAGTTTCGTCGCAGGGCTATCACTTCTTATCCCCTCTGCCTTCTTCAAGGGAATGTGGCGCTTGAATCCTCACGGACATGAGGGTCTGCTTCGTATGGGGTATTGGGCCGTCGTGTTGTTGTTTTCAGCCTCCGCGTCTTGCGCGGTCGCCGCCGTGGGTCTTTGGAAACGTGCGCGTTGGGGACACCTCCTCGCAATCGTTCTGATAGGAATAAATCTGTTAAGCGATTTCGTTAATACAATTCCAGGAACAGAGACCAGAGCCATTGTCGGAGTTCCTATCGCGCTGCTGATTAATCCTTTATCTACTCACTAAGCGAGTCAGAAACTATTTCTTTGAACCCCAACCATCTTATGAGAACGTCTAATCACGGCGCAGTCTTCGCTTCATGCGCCTTAGCGGACGTGGCTTGAGTCGACTCCTTCCTCTGATAAACGTCTTCAACAGCGGCGCGCAAAAGCTCAGCAACGCTCCATGCCTGTGCAACGCAACCACGCGGTGTATGTGGGGAATCACCATCGAAGATTTCTGAGACTTGTCCCAGACACGCTTCCATTAAATGGTCCTCAAAGCCCCTAAGCCATTCAGTGGCGAACTTACGCCCAGCTCTCTCACCAAATGTTTTTGCATAGGCTGTAATGTATGAACCCATCAACCACGGCCAAACCGTGCCCTGATGATAAGAACCATCGCGACTGCGCGGATCGCCTTCATAACGACCGATGTAACGGGAATCGTTCGGCGAGAGGGTGCGGAGGCCGCGTGGCGTTAGCAGTTCGCGCTCGACTACGCGCAAGATGCTCTTCGCTCGCGCGGTTGAAACCATCGAATTCGCCAGGCTAATTGCAAAGACCTGATTGGGCCGAATAGAAGCATCGCGGTCGTCGCCGTTTACTACGTCGTAGAGACAGCCTGTCTGCTCGTTCCAAAACTGTTCGTTGAAACTCTTGCGCTCAAATGCCGCCATCGTTTTGTACTGCTTTTGATTTGCTTTATCGCCGAACTTTTCTGCGAGGTCCTCCATTAGCCGGAGCGCGTTGTACCAGAGCGCTTGAATCTCGACAGCCTTCCCTGTTCGTGGTGTTACTACCCAGTCACCGACTTTTGCGTCCATCCAGGTGAGTTGCACACCAGGCTCGCCCGAGTAAAGCAGCCCGTCTTTGTCCAAATGGATTTGATAACGCGTGCCTTTGACGTGCCAGTCAATAATATCCGTCAAAACCGCATAGAGGTTGTTACGCACAAACTCGAAGTCATTCGTGTACTGTAAAAGCGAGCGCACGGCTTCAAAAAACCAGAGCGTCGCGTCGACAGTGTTGTATTCGGGAGTCTCGCCTGCATCCGGAAAACGGTTCGGTAACATTCCCTGATCGACGTGCGAGGCAAACTCAGCCAGGATGCTTTTCGCAATTTCCGGATGGCCGGTCGCCAGTGTCAAACCCGTCAGTGCGATCATTGTGTCTCGGCCCCAATCAGCGAACCAGTGATAGCCGGCGATAACAGTCTTACAGCGCTCGCGGGCAACGATGAACTGATCGGACGCGGCCGCGAGCGTGCTGGTTGGCTGGTCGGCCTGGAGTTTCCCACTTAATGAATTTCTGCGCTCTATCTCGGTCTTGCCGTAAGCGTCTGCGTTACCGACAGCGCACCGCTCAGTTGAGGCGATAATGCTGGCCTGCGGACTCTTGGTCAGGTCAAAAGTAAAGGCGCATGGACTGAAAAGATCTTCGGTGAAGTCGAGACCGCGTTCCTGCTCAACCGCATATTGAAAGTTGCGATACCAAAATCCGTTCGTGTCGATCTGGGCAGCATCGTGTGCAAAATACAACGCAGGCAAGTCGTTGTAAGGCTTGACCGTCGTCAATCCGTCTTGAGTTTCCACGTTTGAATTCAGCGCGCCATTTTCATGCGTCGTGCTGTGATAATCGCGAAACGCGATCAGCGGGCGAACCTCTAGAACGATCGGGACAGCAGTCC
This sequence comes from Pyrinomonadaceae bacterium, assembly GCA_035630655.1. Classification (GTDB taxonomy): domain Bacteria; phylum Acidobacteriota; class Blastocatellia; order Pyrinomonadales; family Pyrinomonadaceae; genus PSRF01. The sequence goes on along the minus strand of DASQKG010000114.1, from coordinate 1,296 downwards.
GACCTTCAAGGGGCACCGGCACTTCATACTGCACAACCGTCGTGTTCTCTCCTTGCACCATGAACACAGACTTCACCAGCCGCACCCCCTCGACTTCGTAAGTGAAAACTGGAAACGGATCGAGACGGAAGCCGGTTTGATACTTGAAGCCCTCCGGATGAACAGCGCCCGGATACTGATTAGCTGACAGTTCGTAGCGCCGGCCATCAATAATGAGTGTCTCTTCGAGTTTCGAAAGCAAGACCAGTCGCCCAACTGGCGGCGTTGTGGCGGCAGTTAGCAAGCCGTGATAGCGGCGTGTGTTCAGTCCGGTAATCGTCGAGGACGAAAACCCACCGATACCGTTAGTTTCGAGCCATTCGCGCGACAATGCCGATTCGAGACTGCGGCAACTCTCCTGATCTATTTCAATCATTGCGACCTTCTTTCTGAGAACTAGCTACGCTGCGCGACTTTCAGAATCGTCCGCAGCGGCTTCGATCAGCGTTGGCCTCTCAACTCGCATACCCACATCCATGAACTGCACAAGGTCCTTCGAAAACAAAAGATCCAGGAACCAATCGAGCGCGACGCGCACTTTCTTTTCGAAGCGCGGGAGCTTGCTCAGATAAATTGTTCGCCATAACCACCAGGCTATGAAGCCGGAGAAATTCACACCCATGATGCGAGCCACCCCTGTTCGTTTGCCGATCGAAGCCAGCGCACCGATTGTCTTGAATTCGAACCGTCGCCGTCGGCCACCATTGATGGCCGCAACGACGTTCTCAGCCACGACCTTCCCCTGACGTATCGCGTGTTGCGCGGTCGGCGGACAAGATTTGCCCGTGGTCGGATCGGGCACGGCAGCACAATCTCCGAGCGCCCAGACTCCGGGATAATCTGTGACTTCAAGAAATTCATTTGTGACCAACCGACCGCGTTCCTTGGAACAATTCAACATGTCGAGCAGGGGGTTCGGAGAAACACCGGCCGTCCAAACCAGCATGTTGGTCTTAAGCGAAGTCCCATCACTCAGATTAACTTGATCATTCGAGACACTCTTGACTGCCGTGTTCATGAGAAAATGCACCCCGCGACTGGCGAGCTTTTTGCGCGCCTATGCGCCAAGTTGCGGACCCAGTTCCGGCAGGATTACATCGGTTGCTTCCACGAGAATGATTCGCAGCTCTTTTTCGGAGAGCTTTGGATAGAACTCAATCGCCTCACGCACAAAATCATTTACAGAAGCTATCGTTTCGACGCCGGCAAACCCGCCGCCCGCCACCACCACGGTTAATAGCCGCGAACGATCTTCGC
>DASQKG010000113.1:0-7446 GCA_035630655.1 Pyrinomonadaceae bacterium | reverse complement strand
GAACTTTCTTGATCATCGCGACGTCATCGGCTGGGTGCTTTTGGCGACCATGATATTTTTCAGCTCCCTTGCATTCACGGTTCTGGAGAACGCGATGTCGGTGATTTTTATTCACCGGATCGCCATCCGCAGGCGCCATTTTCTCGTCTCTGCACTACTCCCTTATTGTTACATCGTGTTCCTGGGAGTCGGTGTGTTATTGGTAACGCTGGTCTCCGGCAGCCTGCAGGCGATGGGGCAGGAGAGCGTTGATTTTTTGGGGCGTAACTGGTCCCTTGGCGGCGTTTCTGGCGTGCTTCTCTATCTGCTCGGATTGGGCGGAGAAATCTTCGTAATCACATCCGTCTACCTGGTCATGCCGGTGGGACGGCTGTCGCTGCGCCACGCGCTGATCGGCGGCGTCACGGCGGCACTGCTTTGGGAGCTCACTCGCCATGTGCTCGTCTGGTACTTCGCCACTCTGTCTCAGGTCGGTCTAGTCTACGGATCACTGACGACGGCAATCGCGGTACTGTTGAGCTTGGATCTCGCGGCGACATTGCTGTTGCTGGGCGCCCAAGTCATCTCCGAATATGAGCGCGCATTAAGAGCCAATCAAGAAGGAGCGCCACAGCGCTTGCGCACCAAGTGAGAGCGTTTTTGTTATCGGCGAGCTTGAGCGGATGGGAAGCGAATGAGATCTGCCTGATTGCTATTTTGTCTTTGCGCCAATCGGTCAATTTAGCAGGATCGATGCAAGCCATTCGTGAGTGTCTTGCTTGAAGGCGGTAAAAAAGGGCCTTCCGTTGCGGGTCTATACCCGAAAGAGCTAATATCAACACAGACGATGTTTGCGGAGATTTACTGTAGGGAGCAATTCTTTGAGTCAATCATCAAAACGTATTGCACTTGGATTGGTCTTGGCGCTGGTTTTATTCGGGATTGTCAGCGTTTTTAATAACCAATACCGGCGTGAACCGGAAATTGTTTTTAGCGAATTTCTCGCCAGTGTCGAGCGCGGCGACGTTCGAGAAGTCGTGATCCAGGGATATAATATTACCGGCCAATACAAGAACGGCGGACAATTTAGAACTTATGCGCCCGATGATCCAGAGCTGGTGAAGTCATTACGAGCGCAGGAAGTAAAGGTCGCAGCAAAGCCCGAGGATGAATCGCCGTGGTACATGATGCTCTTGCTGAACTGGTTTCCCATGCTGCTTCTCATCGGCGTGTGGATATTTTTTATGCGCCAGATCCAGGTGGGCGGCGGTAAGGCGATGTCTTTTGGCAAGAGCCGCGCAAAATTGCTGACTGAGAATCAACATCGCATCACCTTTAGCGATGTCGCCGGTGTGGACGAGGCCAAAGATGATTTGCAAGAGATCATCGCATTCCTGAAAGACCCAAAAAAATTCACCAAACTTGGCGGCAGAATTCCCAAAGGGTGTTTGCTCGTCGGCGCCCCGGGAACTGGCAAGACACTGTTGGCTCGTGCCATCGCGGGCGAAGCCAAAGTCCCGTTCTTCAGCATCAGTGGTTCCGATTTCGTAGAAATGTTCGTCGGGGTCGGTGCCTCTCGTGTTCGTGATCTCTTCGTTCAGGGTAAAAAGCAGGCGCCTTGCATCATCTTTATCGACGAAATCGACGCCGTCGGACGCCACCGCGGCGCTGGCTTCGGTGGCGGCAATGACGAGCGAGAACAGACGTTGAACCAGCTGCTGGTGGAAATGGATGGATTCGAGTCCAACGAGGGAGTTATTCTGATCGCCGCAACCAACCGGCCCGACGTATTGGATCCCGCGTTGCTCCGTCCGGGGCGGTTCGATCGGCAAGTTGTCGTACCACGGCCGGACATCAGAGGGCGAGAAGGTATCTTGCAGGTGCACACCCGCAAGGTTCCCTTGGCAGCGGACGTGGATGTGAACGTTTTGGCGCGATCCACCCCCGGGCTTACCGGCGCGGACTTGGAGAGCCTCGTCAATGAAGCAGCTTTGTTGGCAGCACGGAATGACAAGGAAAATGTCAACATGCTCGACTTGGAGATGGCCAAAGACAAAGTCATGATGGGCGCCGAACGGCGCAGCATGATCATCAGTGACGAAGAAAAGCGCAATACGGCCTATCATGAGGCGGGGCATGCCTTGGTGGCGAAACTACTGCCGGGCGCCGATCCGATCCACAAAGTGACGATCATTCCCCGCGGCATGGCTTTGGGTCTGACGCAGCAACTGCCCGTGGACGAAATGCATACCTATCCCAGGGAATATCTGCTCAATAAATTGGTCATCCTATTTGGCGGCCGCGTGGCCGAAGAGCTCGTGCTCGAGCACGTGACGACGGGCGCGGGGAACGATATCGAAAAAGCCACGGATTTGGTGCGCCGGATGGTGTGCGAGTGGGGAATGAGCGAAAAACTAGGGCCAATGACTTTCGGTAAGAAAGAAGAAGAGATTTTTCTAGGAAGAGATTTTACCCAGAAAACAGACTATTCCAAGACAACGGCGATTGAGATCGACGCTGAAATCAGGCGCATTATCCAGGAGAGCTACCATCGGGCGAAGGACCTATTAACGACGAATCTCCGTCTGCTCCATAAAGTCGCGGAGCAGTTGCTCGAAAAAGAAGTTCTGGACGGTTCGGAGGTTGACGCCATCGTCAAAGCCTTCAGCCTTAACGGTGGAGATCCGTTCGTACCGACCTGTGCGGCGGTCGTTGTTTGAGTAGACCCGTATACCTAAACCAACTTGATGAAAGGCCAGTCTGAGCTGGCCCGAGTACAGCGCATGCGATTGTGCGTACCGCGGTAGGCCTACCCATTGTTTTGAATGCATCCCACCGAAATATGCCAGGTTTCAGGGGAAGTGCGTAATCTTATGACTCGCTGGAAAAAGGAAAACATCGGCCTCATCGCGAGAAAATGTGGACGGCTCGTCAAATATCTCGAAGCAAAGAATCACATCTTGCTGCTCACGACGAGCACTCGATACCAGGAGCATCCCTGGGATATCCCAAAGACTACACAACTCGCACTTCAAATCGAAAAGCATTTGAAGCAAAAAGGAAAGTACGTGACGGTAATCGATGTTGCGAATCTCAGGATCCATACCTGCGAGGGAAATATTAGCGCGAAGCGGGGCAACAATTGCGGCGTGCTCGAAGCTAAGCTGCGCGACAAGAACAAGAACCCAACGGGCCAGCATCGGTGCTGGGCCTCGATCAATAACAAGGATGACCAACTCTACAAGATCAGCCGCGAATTATTCAAATCGCAGGCGGTGGTCTTTTTCGTCTCCGTGCGATGGGGACAAACGAACAGCGTGTATCAACGCCTCTTCGAACGCCTAAGCTGGATCGAGAACAGGGTTACCTCACTTGGAGAAAAGCCTATACCCCAGTTAAAGAAGATCGAGGCCGGAATCGTCCTGTTCGGTCACAACTGGAACGACCAACAAGTTCTGAAGACTCAGAAACAGAACTTCCAATGGTTTGGATGGAAAGCGCCCGAGGCGCTTAGCTTCAACTGGCAATACACCAAAGATGCGGATGAGGAATCCCCGGAGTCCTACAATGATGCTGTAGCGGAATTCGGAGTGCTGCTACAGTTAGCACTCCCACGCTAATCCGCCCGGTCTCCTCGAGTCAAGGTCAGGCACGGGGCGGAGTGAGCTAGCTCGGGTTTGAATCCACGGAGCCTAAAGATTTTTCAACGAGGAGGAGACGTGAAGCTTTCTGTAAAATCCTTAATGATCGCAGCAGCCCTCCTCAAGGCGCTTTGTTTTCTCTTCGTCTCTCTGTGTAATTTAATCTTGCCTCCTTATGGTGGGGCGTTTCTCGCACTGCTGACTTCTTTGTATCTAGGCTATGATCCCACGGCGGGTCCCGTCAGCGTGCTCCTCGGTACTCTGTACTCGCTGATTGCCGGCGCCGTTGCTGGCGCACTCTTCGGCTGGCTTTATAATAGTTTTGTTGAAAGATTCTGACGTTAGTTCTGTAGGGGACGGCGCTCGGTGCGGTGTGTGCGGATGCTTTTACATCTTGATGAGTCAAATCGACCGAGGGAGACGCCGAAGGTGGCCGTCTATCTCACGAAGCAATAAGAAGTTTGTTTCTAACGCCCGAGCACTTCAACAGTTCCTTTGCCTTCGCGGCGATTGATGCTCTTGTAATTGAAATCGATTCGCTTGATGGTTCGACGTTCGCCGGGGAGATCGATAATACGGCTGGCGGATTTTTCAGTGAATTTATGCCGTAATTTGGGTGTGAAGGTTGTATCGTTGCCAAATGTCACGACCATATTAGAAACTTCGATGGGCGCATTCTTGGCCCTAATCTGAAGCTGTTTAAACCGGCCCTCGCTACGGCCCACATCGATCTGGTCGTGATCAGCTTTGAAATCCACCTCACGTTGACCTAGAAGTTCCCAACGACCCGGCGACTGAACGGCCCCAGCCATACAGGCCGTTAATAGAATAAGAGTAACTAGCGTTAGTCCACGAATAATAGTTTTCATGTTCTCCCTCTTTCCTGGGTTGTGCATGTCTCGAATGTTTAACTTCCTTTGAAATGCCTTGTATAGACACATGCTCTTCGATGCACATCGTGCACTGAACCGGGGACGATTACCGACCAATACTGGACGGTCTCAAAAAGAATTAGCTGATTTCAGACAAGCATACCGGCATCTGCAAGAAAGAATTTCGCATCGTCAGTCCTTCCGATCGGGTGTCAGGGAAGCGCCAATGGCAGCGGACCTTGCCATCACAACTCGGGTTGATGCGATGAATGAAAATTTCTCGTAGAGCTTTGCGGCCGTCCCTTTATACGACGAGCCGATTGCTTGAAACCCTCCGTGGCTGTGTCACTTTCTGGCATTCCCGGGCGGCTGACATTCGAATCCCTCGCGCAGCATCCGCCGGAGGTTCGGACGCGCCTCGCGCCGCGAACCTCGAGTCGAGCAGAGAGACGGCGAAAATGCCCTGTCATCGCCAGGGACTCCTAGACTGGGCAATTGCGGTCTGCCAGCAATTTTGTCAATCGTGACGAAATTGACGCAGTGGCAAAAGTATGGCTGGAATTGTTGATAACGTTTACCCCGTGACGACGTTTCTTGGAGCTCATGCTCCGAATCATCCCTTTCGGAAATTTTGCAACGGACCGGCGCGTGGCGATATTGTGCCACTACTAACGCCTTAACTTTCTGGCACAGCGGTTGCCCTTTGCAACTATCCACTAGGTTTCGACGACCACGACTAGGGCCGAAACTGAACGGACATTATGGAAAAGGCGACGTGTAACACTATCCAGTGCGACGAATTGCTTGAAGCTAAAGCAGCGGTCGCCGAGAACTCGCTTGAAACGACGATCCTCGCGTCCGGTCGAGAACGGCGGGTCACCGACGCGGAGACCTTCGGTTCGTCGTGTTCGGCAAATCCCCAGACGAGCGCGCGAGTCGAATCCTACGGCCTGTCTCCAATCCAAAAAGGGATGCTGTTTCATCATCTCGATGCGCGCGATTCAGGCGTCGACGTCGAGCAAGTCATCTGTGCTCTCGATGAAGCGCTACACAAAGAAGCGTTTGGCAGCGCTTGGCAAGGCGTAATCAATCGCCATGCGATTCTGCGGACGTGCTTTCGCTGGCAAGCTGGCGAAGCCCAGCAAGACGTTCACGATAGTGCCACGATTGAGTTGGAAGAAATTGACTGGTTAGGAGTGCGGTCGGAGGAACAGGATGAGCGTTGGTCTCGATTGCTCGTAACTGATCGACGGCGCGGCTTCGACTTGTCCGTAATGCCGTTGATGCGCCTCACACTCATCGCGCTGGCGCCAAATCGCTTTCGAGTACTCTGGACGTTTCATCACATACTGCTTGATGGTCGCTCTTTCCCGATCATTCTCCGCGAAGTCTTCGATGCCTATTCGGCCATTCGTGATGGCAAACGGATCTCACTCTCTGAACCGAAGCCCTATCGCGAATACATCGACTGGCTGAGTCAACAAGACTTTGCGCGCTCGGAGGAATATTGGCGCGAAGCATTAAGAGGGTTTCGCACGCCTGTCGAGATCAGTTTGCCGAACACACCAGAGGACCCGGCCGAAATTAGAGGGGCAAAGGACTTCCGTGAGCTGCGCTTGTCGCGCGCGTTAACGGATAAACTGAGAGCTTTCGCCAAAAAACATCAACTCACGCTAAACACGCTCCTCCAGGGTGCCTGGGCTTTGCTGCTGCATCATTACAGCGGCGAAGAGGATATCGTTTTTGGCGCTACTCGAGCGTGTCGTCGTTCTGCTCTCGAAGGCGCCGACGACAGGGTCGGCCTATTTATCAATACTCTCCCGATGCGGGTTTGCGTGAGTTCTGACGGAATGCTTGCCGATTTGTTTCACGCGTTACGTGAACAACAAACCTCTATGCGGGATTACGAGCATACGCCTTTGTCCCAGGTCCAGCGTTGGAGCGAGGTGCCACGCGGAAGACAGTTGTTTGAGAGCATCATCGTATTCGAAAACTATCATCTGGATACGTTGTTGCGGGCCCAGGGCGGCGAATGGCTGAACCGGCATTTCGACTATTTCGGACAGACTAATTACCCGTTGACGGTGATCGCTTACGCCGATCCTGAATTCTTGCTGCGCATCGAATACGATTGCAGGCACTTCAACGGCGCTGCGATTACCAGAATGGCCGGTCATTTAGTAACTCTATTGGATGGGTTGTGTGGTGAAGGCATGCAGCGCGTTTACGACGTGCCGCTGGCAACGCGTGAAGAACAAAAGCAGTTGCTCGAAGCTCCGATGAGCGTTTCGATTGATGCCGCCAGCGACACCTGTCTGCACCAACTTTTCGAAGCGCAAGTCGAGAAGACGCCGGAAGCAGTAGCAGTCGTGTGCCAAGGGAAATCGCTCACGTATGGGGAGTTGAACCAAGAGGCGGAGAAGATTGCATATCGGCTGCGACGATCGGGCGTGGGGCCGGAGGTTCTCGTCGGACTGTGCGTTGATCGCTCCGTGGAGCTAGTGATCGGTATTGTCGGTATCCTCAAAGCCGGCGGCGCGTATCTGCCGCTCGATCCGAGTTACCCTAAAGAGCGGCTTGCGTTCATGCTCGACGACGCCAGTGTTTCGGTTCTCCTCACGCAAGCCCATCTGACCGGTTGTTTACCCGATCATCAGGCCGCCGTCATCCATTTTGATCATGACGACGAAACAACTTGCCCCGAGCCATTATCGGCGGAAACCGAACTTGCCGGCGTAAACCCCGACAATCTTGCCTACGTGATCTACACTTCGGGTTCCACGGGCAAGCCCAAGGGCGTGCTGATTACCCACCGCAACGTCGCGCGCCTGTTCCCAGCGACTGCGCCTTGGTTTGGATTTGACCCTAGCCATGTCTGGACGCTGTTCCACTCCTACGCGTTCGATTTTTCCGTCTGGGAGATGTGGGGTGCGCTATTGCACGGCGGACGATTG
>DASQKG010000112.1:0-3928 GCA_035630655.1 Pyrinomonadaceae bacterium | reverse complement strand
GAATTTGCGGAGAGTGTAATCAACGTCGTGCGCTGCCCGTGTTGCCCTCATGACGCGAAGGTCGATCAAGAACGCGCGGAGATCAAAGCCGCGCTCGTGGACCTCTTCGGCGATGACGAGGACGGCCTGGCCGCCACTTTTGAAGATCATCACCTCTGAGAATCACTCGACAAACGGAACCTACAAGGAAAGCTGTATATGACGACCAATGCGCAAAACGAGCTACACGGCAGAGTGTATACACTTGCCGAGCACGAAGAGAACGTTCGAAGGTTGAAGAGCGGTGAAATCACGGGTGAGGAGTGGAAAGCCGCTTATGAGCGTCTGAAAGCAAGCAAGCAGTCCATCATCGCCGAGTTGGGCAGAAAGACTTTGAAGCAATTGGCCCCGCGCGGCGCCCGTAGGGACAAGAAAGCGACTGTGATCGTACGCATCTGGGAGCAGATGTTGCAGTGGTATGCCCTCGGCCGGGCGATCGAATACAGCCCTTTTCCTAACCCTGAGAGGGCGTTTCTGGAAGCGGTAGATGCGGCTGTCGCGAAAGTCAACGACGAAACTCTTCGGAAGTACGCCGAGGATGTGAGACGAAACGCCGAGGCTTTCAAAAAGGCCCTTGAGAATCCGGAGACGCTCGAAGAGTTCGAGACCTTCATCAGATTCAAAGGGATCGGAAAGTTCAGGCCTAAGCAAACAGCTTTCTATAAAGAGCTGAAGGCGCGAGAGCAGTTGGATATTGGCAATCGCTACGGCGATCCCAAAACGATCGTCGAAGGATTTTCACAAGAAGTTCGCTTGACCGGGCCGTTTAGCAGCAACCACCCGAAGAAGAATTTCCCGCTATGGATCGTGAAGATTGATCAGGAGAAGCATCCGGAGAAGTTGCCGCTAACGCTGTTCAAAGAACTCTGTCGAATGGCCTCGATGTTCGGCGGCTGGTGGTCGAGCTACGTCCCGGAGCAGGCCGGATTTCAGTTCAAAGCCGTAGAGGCCGCCAGGCACTTCATGGCTTTCGTCACCGGGAGCGTGGATCGTGCAAACGTTCTCGCGACGTGCGAGGAGCGTAAGGTGGAAGCCGCCGCCGAGACGCTCGGAACAAAGGCCGAGACATTCGCAACCGGCGCTGAGGGAGCGGAATTCGCTCCGGTCACGACTCTGGGCGCATAGCCTTCGATCATCGAGGAGGACGTGAATGAATAAGATGATGGCCATCGCATTGCAGTATGCCGAGTTTGGTTGGCCCGTTTTTCCCATTCACACTCCGACCGGAGACGACGCCAAGCCTTGCTCTTGCTGGAGGGTTGCTTGTCCGCGGATTGGCAAGCACCCATGCCATAGGAACACCTGCAAAGACATGGGCAAACACCCCTGCCATCAGTCTGTTTGTGAAAGCGCCGGCAAACACCCGCGAACGAAAAACGGCGTGCGCGACGCCTCGACCGAGGAGGCGAAAATCCGGCGGTGGTGGGAAATCTGGGAAGACGCGAATATCGGCGTTGCGACGGGCAAAGAGGCAGGCTTCTTCGCGCTCGACGTCGATCCGCGCAAGGGCGGCGCCGAATCGCTGTCTTCTCTTGAGGCAAAACACGCCAAACTGCCGGAGACACGAACGGCGGACACCGGAGGAGGCGGCGTCCACTATCTATTCAAGTATCCGGACTTTCCCGCGAAGAACTCCATCGGAGAGCTGGGGCCGGGTATAGACATCAAGGCAGAGGGCGGAGCGATAGTGGTCGCGCCCTCGCTCCACGCTAGCGGCGAGCGGTACCGCTGGCGGAACAGCACGCCGATCGCAAACGCACCCGAGTGGTTCCTGCGGCTGTTGCGGGAGACGCAGAAATCACGTGCAAACGGGAGCGCGGCGATAGGCTCAGCCATCCCTGAGGGCTATCGCAATGACACATTGACTAGCCTGGCCGGGACAATGCGCCGGCGCGGGATGGGAGCCGAAGAGATCGAGGCCGCGTTGCTTGTCACGAACAATAAACGATGCGATCCACCGCTCGCCACTGATGAAGTCAAAAAGATCGCCTCCAGCGTGTGCAGATATAAACCTGCGAGAGAGGAGGCTTTTCGATGATTGACTACGACGACCCCGCTGATCAGAACTACGATCCATATTGGGGAGGTAAAGAGACAAGTCATAGCGCGTCGGCAGCCTGTCCCGACTTGAGCGACCATGAGCTTGAGGAGCTTGGAGAAACGTATATCAAAAAGATGCGCGAGGAGGATTTGCTGCGTCCCACTTTAGTCAGGCCTGGAGAGGACGGACCTGAGACCGAAATGAAATCACAGGCCGATCAGCCAGACGGCGAGGCCTCGTTCTGAAGGCAGATTTGACACCGCCGACAAGCCTTCCTCCAGCGCGATTGGCAAAAGCCACAGCGAGTGGCTTATGATTGGCATGGCGTTCCAAAGGAGTTGAGATTTATGCCCACTATTCAAATCGAAAAAGAACAATTACTCGAGGCCATGCTGCAAATGCCCCAGCGCGAATTGGAACAGTTCGTCGCTAAGGCGTTCTCGCTCAAAGCCAGAGAGAGAACCCGCGCCCTGTCTGAGCGCGAGGCTGAACTACTGTTTAAAATCAATAAGGGCCTGCCCTCTGCCACGCAACGACGCTTGAACGAACTGATTGATAAACGCCGCGCCGAAACCATTAGCGCGAAAGAACTGCGCGAGTTGAAAAAACTTACCGATCAAATCGAAAAAGCTGACGCCAAACGGTTGGAATTGCTGACCGAATTAGCGCGTCTGCGCAACGTCCCGTTGCGCAAGCTAATCAAACAGCTCGGACTCAAACCCGTGCCGCATGACTAAAAAGCGTCTTCCTGCCAAGCTGCGTCGTTTGGTGAGACAACGAGCCAAAGGCTACTGCGAATACTGTATCTGCCCCGAGTTCTGCGCTACGCAGTTACATTCCATCGAACACATCGTGCCTGAAAGCAAAGGCGGCGCCAGCGATGAAGATAACCTTGCGCTGTCCTGTCAGGGATGCAACGGTTCAAAATCCAACAAAACCCATGGGATTGATCCAGCGACACGCCGTAAAGTCCCGCTCTTTCACCCTCGTCATGATGAGTGGCACGGACATTTCGCCTGGAGCCCTGATTACCTTTATCTCATTGGCCTGACTCCGACCGGGCGCGCTACAATCCGGGAACTCGATTTAAACCGCGAAGGTGTAATCCATCTTCGTCGCCTTCTATTGCTCAACAACGAGCATCCCCCTTCACACCGCTCATCGCGATAGCAATCAGATTCGCTTCATAATTTGCGTGGAGATGAAACGATGAGTGAGAACCTGGAAGCCGTGTTGGAGGCCGCGCTGAGATTACCGCTTGAAAAGCAAAGGCAATTAGCTGAACAGTTACTATCGGTCACAAACATCTCGGATGAGGCGCGTTTAGCTGAACAAGCGGAGTGGCTGGCGATTGTCGAAGCGACGAGTGGCACTATCAAAGGCTTAGACCGCGAAACGATTATCTGGCTTGCTGAAGACGAGGAATTGTGCGGATATTAATGGCTTGCCATGGGGAGACCTTGCGCTCGCAATCATATGCGCATGCGGCGCCGCTTGGAACCTTTCTTCACCAAAAGCGCCACCACGGCCGGCGCTCCACGTGGACAGGCTGAGGGCCGATCTCGAGTCCCATCACGACGCCATAGGCTGCGATCCCATCCTCCGGTCCATTCTTGAATCGCTTCATCGCTCGTTGGACGGGCCAGCAGATTGTGCCGTCTGGCAGGCGCACAGAGATGTTAATTTCAGCTTGGGGGGCGTTGTCATCCGCCACCCACTCGCCACCACGTTCTCGCCGAATGACCTCGCCAATATACGCGCCGACCGCGAACAGCCTGGAGCCAAGATCCTGGGAAAGTAAACCACCCGGCTTCGCCGTTCCGCCCTGTGCTTGCTCATCGAAGAAAC
>DASQKG010000111.1:0-4503 GCA_035630655.1 Pyrinomonadaceae bacterium | reverse complement strand
CAGGGTGTTCATGCATACGACGTCAATGGCCGTTTTCTCTGGAAGGTGGATATCGGACGACTCGACCTGGGCGCCTATGACATTCCAACTTACGAATGGGGTCCGGCGAGTTCACCCATCATCTGGAACGGTCTGGTAATTCTTCAGTGTGATACGCAGGCCGATTCGTTTCTGCTGGCGCTTGATGCAGCCACCGGCAAAATGGTTTGGAAAACCGAACGTGAAGAACTGCCTTCGTGGGGCACACCAACAGTCGCAGTAACCGCATCAGGACCGGAGCTGGTCGCAAACGCTTCAAACTTTATTCGAGGCTACGACCCGCGCACAGGAAAGGAACTGTGGCGGCTTGGTCGCAGCTCGAAAATCACGGCGCCGACTCCGATCTTCGCAGACGGAGTCTTCGTGGTTGCCAGCGGGCGTGGACCAGAAAGACCTATCTTTATCGTGCGTTCAAACGCGCGAGGTGACCTGACGCTGCCGGAAGGTAAAACCAGCAGCGAAGCCATCCCATGGAGTCGCACCGGGCGTGGCTCTTACATGCCGACACCGCTGGTCTACAACGGAGTTCTCTATGTGCTCGCCAACAATGGACTCTTTGATGCTTACAATTTGAAGACGGGCGAAGAGGTGTATCGACAGCGACTGCCGCTCGTCGGCAGCGGTTTCAGCGCCTCGCCTGTGGCCGCCGACGGCAAGATCTACCTTTCGAACGAAGACGGTGAAGTGATTGTGATCACCGCCGGAGAAAAGTTCAAACACATCGCGACAAACTCAATGGGCGAACTGTTGATGGCGACGCCGGCTCTGTCGGAGGGCGTGATGTATGTGCGGTCGGCGGGAAGCCTCTTCGCGATCGGACGAAAGCGGTAGGGGACGCAAGTGCGTGCGTGTTATTGGCATGGATGTGATTATTGGCCGGTTCAGTCAATAATCGGAATTTCGCTGTCGTTTTTTTTTGCCCCAACGGGGCTATGACTGTAAAGCCCAGGGTTGCCGCGCTTTGGCGGCTACCCTGGGAAAGGAAATCGGATTCATTCATTCAACCGCAACGCGGTTGCGTCTGCTTTGTTCTCGCGCATCAAAGGTCGCAACCGCGTTGCGGTTGAATGACGATATCGGCACCCGTCCCAGGGGTAGCCGAAACGGCAACCCTGGGCTTTACAGCCGTAGCCCCGTTGGGGCAAAAGTAAGACGCTAACGTTGTAAGAATGTAGATCAGTGGAAATTAGTGATGCTATGAAACAATGTCTTTCAGTGATCGCGATAATGTGCTCGGTATGTTTGTCTTCACCGAATGCATTGCCCTTGGGCGCGCTACCAGAAACTAAACCGCATGAGGCATTTTTCCAGAATCTAACAAAGCTGTGCGGAAGCGGTTTGAAGGAGAGACCGAGTTTCCCCCGGATCCCACTCACCCGCTCGCGGGGAAGAAGCTCGTGATGATTGTAGAGTCGTGCAACGAGAAAGAGATCCGCATACCCTTCCACGTCGGCGAAGACAAATCCCGAACCTGGATTCTTACGCTCACCGATAAAGGTTTACTTTTCAAGCACGATCACCGTCACGAGGATGGCACACCCGATCGAATCACGATGTATGGAGGCTGGGCCGCGCCGAACGGCACTCCCCATATGCAACGCTTTCCGGCGGATACAGAAACGGCAAAACTGATACCTGAAGCCACCACTAACGTTTGGACGCTGCAGATGATTCCGGATAAGCAACAATTCACCTACTACCTCGAACGCAATAAGGAAGCGCGCTACAAAGCCCGATTCAATTTGAAGGCCCCGTCCAAATAGGGCGGGTATCGATTGGGAATCCGTTAACTGAAACTCTTGAACAATGGCGAACCCAGAGATCACAACAATTCTCGAGATGATAGACCAGGCTTTCGATCGTCGGTCCTGGCATGGAACCAATCTGAAAGGCTCCATCAAAGGAATGCAAGCGAAGGATGCGGCGTGGCGTCCCGCTCCTGGTCGCCACAATATCTGGGAGCTGGTAGTTCATGCCGCCTACTGGAAATACATCGTTCGCCGGCGCTTACTCTCAGAAGCGAAAGGATCCTTTGCGCTCAAAGGCTCAAACTGGATCGAACGTCCGATTAGCGGTTACGCAACTGAGGAAGCATGGAAAGCGGATGTGAGGTTGCTGATTGCCACCCACAAGTCTCTCAGGGAGGGCGTTGCGGCCTTGAGTCCTGCCGAACTTCATAAAACGCCGCCGGACAGCAAAGTCAGCAACTTTGAAATGGTGGTTGGCATCGCGGCACACGACCTCTATCACGCGGGACAGATACAGTTAATCAAGCGATTGCGGCCATAGTTCCTTATTGCTGGAGTGCCTGAGATGAATAGTCAACGCGCGCAAGCATGGTTACTGCGTCTCGCCGGCGCGGTAGAGATTCTGGCGTTCCTGGCCGTGGTTATGCCGAGATCGTGGATGGAGTCGGCGCATTTGTGGTTGGACATGGGGCAGATGCCCGATGGAGCAGTAGTCATGTTCATGATCCGCCAGGCCTCCTACGCCTATGGGATGCACGGTATATCGCTGTGGGTTCTGGCCTCCGACGTGGAACGTTTTCGCCCTCTGGTGATTTTCAACGGCATTTCTTTTCTGTTGGCCGGACCCGTTTTCTTTCTGATCGATTATTCGACCGGTATGCCAATGTGGTGGACGTTGGGCGACGCAGCGGCTTGCCTGTTCTTCGGAGTAGCACTGCTGTGGTTGAGTCTGCGCCGGACGGAAAGATTTAGTGGCTAGTGGTAATTATTCAAGGACTCGATCGCTGAAAAGCTACTCCTTGGAGTGCGCCGACAAGGCGGCGCACTCCAAGGAGATCACGCTTTGGATGTCTGAAATGACGGTCTCCGCGATCCTAAACAGGAAAAGATGAAGGGAAAGCAACGCTTTGCGCCCGAAGTCGTCGATAGCATTCGCGACGGCAAGATTCTGGGGATTCGCGCCGGAACCAAACCCCATCGCTTTATCGGTATCTGGGCGGTGGTCGTGGAGCGGCGTGTGTTTGTGCGCTCATGGAGTTTGAAACCGCGCAGCTGGTATCGGACCTTTCTTGAGGAACCGCGTGGGACCATCAATGTCGACGGTCGTGAGATTCACGTAAGGGCTGTGCAAACCAGAAGCGAGCGTTTAAAGAAGGCCGTCGACCAGGCATATTTGAACAAATACAACACGCCCGGATCGATCAAGTATGCGCGCGACCTGGGGCGCGCCAAATCACGGGCGACAACTACCGAACTAGTTCCATGGGAAGATTGAAACGGAATGTCCGATACACTTTTAGTTTGTCGCTCTTGGCGTGAGGCTAATTAGTTTGAAATACGTTCTAACCCTGCTCATCGCATCAGCCCTTTTCATCGTCATATTCCTCCTGCTGCAAAAGCGAAGCGCGAAAGGATAAGTTCCTGCCCGCGATGAGTTTCTTCGACTACTTCCAGATCGCGAGTGTCGCCCTGTTCTCTCTCATTATTCTGGTGAAGACTCTCTACCTACGCTTGAAACGAAATATCAATCCCATCGCCATCGGCGGCGGTAAACGGGGGCTGGTCCTGGCGGTTGAAGTGTTTGCATTCACCGCTCTGCTGGCGTGGATGGTTGAGATACTGCTATATGCATTTCACAGCGAGTTTCGTATATTTCCCTGGCCACTCGACATCCAGTTGATCGATTCCCTGGTCGCTAAACTCATCGGTGTAGTTCTGATTTCCATCGGGTGTGTTCTTTTCATCATGGCTTACGTTTCTTTTGGCGATTCCTGGCGAGTGGGATTTGATGTGAAGAGCCCGGGCGCGCTCGTAACCACAGGAGTGTTTTCCATTTCACGAAATCCGATCTACCTGTTTCTGAATTTGTGGTTCATCGGCACCTTCCTAATTAACGGGGGACTTATCTTTTTGATTTTCGCTATTCTTGCTGTTGTGGTGCAGCATTGGCAGATACTTCAAGAGGAAGCTTTTCTCACTAATCTGTACGGCCAACCTTACAAAAATTACCTGGCTCGCACCGGCAGGTATGTCGGCTTTTCCGGATGAAATGACACACGGAAGCGCAGTATTGCTCTTGATTGGTCGTGCAAATGTTTGCTCTCTCATGCTTGATTCGCTAACGTGGGCGTAAAGAACTGCGGCAAGGCATATGGTTAATAGTGAAATGCAGGGTTATATCTTGCACCGCCCGACCCGGTCGCTATCGAGAGTGTGTGAAAACTGAAGGTACGAGTGAATAACGCTGAAAGCGTTCGCTAGCTCCAGCCCAGGGTTGCGCTTTGGCAACCCTGGGAAAGAGGCATTCATTTTTAGAAGACGCAACTCTGAAAGAGTTGCGTCGCCAATCGCCATCCGCAAAGCAGCGCAACTCCTTCAGAGTTGCGAAGAATCTCTTGGAACGTCTTGAACCCAGGGTTTCAAAGCCAACCCTGGGCTGGAATTCGCGAACGCTTTCAGCGTTATTGGTCGTACCTGAGTTTTCACACACTCTCTA
>DASQKG010000110.1:0-6629 GCA_035630655.1 Pyrinomonadaceae bacterium | reverse complement strand
ACGGGCAGGTGTTGGCTACGCTGGCAAAGAAAGATTTTGCGCGGGCAGAGAGTTCCGCAAATAGGTTCCAGCTGGTTGAGCCGCGACTGATGTCACAACTGGCGATCGTAAGAAATGTAATCGGCGTGCCGGAAGGGTCGCCGATCAATCGCGGCTTCCGCGGCGGCCGTGAGTTGCGGAGAGAACGGCCGTAAGAGCTTGTCAAACTCTAGAAGTACGGGTGTTGCAACTGGTCTGATAACTACCGATTGGTCTGGTTCAGGTGACCACGGTTGGCTCTTCACGGCCGGTCCGGTCATGCAATTGAAGCAATTCCCGCGCGGCTAGAGACAAGGGCCCAATTATATCTTCGAGCACTCCCGCTCCGCCGTCGTTGCTATAACGCTCCACATACAGACGCAGAGTAGCGCCCTCGGTCCCGGTACCGGAGAGGCGACATATGATCCTCGAGCCGTCCTCAAGAAGTATGCGGATTCCTTGCCGTTCACTAACGGACTGATCCACCGGATCGGTGTAGCTAAAATCATCGGCAACCGCTATGCGACTGTCAGCTATGGGAAGTCCAGTAAGTGTTGGCAGCTTGTCGCGCAACGCGTCAATCATTTCCGTGGCGGGTTTCAACTCCAGGCCTTCATAGTCATGCCGCTGATAGTAGCTGCGTCCGAAGCGCCTCCAGTGGTCCTGGACCACTTCAGACACCGGCTTTCTAGTCGAAGCCAAAATGGAAAGCCACGACAAAACTGCCCATAAACCGTCCTTCTCCCGCACGTGATCGGACCCGGTTCCAAAACTTTCTTCGCCGCAGATCGTGCATAGCCCGGCATCCATCAAGTTGCCGAAGAACTTCCATCCCGTTGGCGTTTCGTAGCAGTGAATGTCGAACTCTTTCGCCACTCGGTCAACGGCTGTGCTCGTAGGCATTGAACGAGCGACGCCTGCGAGTCCGCGGCGATAACCGGGGATGGCTCTTTGCGCGTGTTCCGCGATCACGGCAAGTGAGTCACCCGGGGTGACGAAGAAGTTGCGCCCCAGGATGAGATTGCGATCGCCATCGCCGTCGCAGGCCGCTCCGAAGTCGGGAGCATCAGGGCCATTGAGATGAGCGACCAGCTCCTTCGCGTGAGCGAGGTTCGGGTCCGGATGATGCCCGCCAAAGTCCTCGAGGGGTTTGCCATTAATAACTGTCCCGGCCGGCGCGCCAAGCAGTTGTTCAAGGATGTAATTTGCGTATGGGCCAGTCACGGCATGCATTGCGTCAAACTGCATGCGAAAGCCGCTTTCGAAAAGTGCACGAAGCGCGTCAAAGTCAAACAACTGTTCCAGAACAGCTGTGTAGTCCGTCAATGGATTGATAACAACGATCTCGGTGTTGCCAAGACGAAATGTGTCTTCCTGGTTTATGTCTACGTCAGGTGCATCGAACGTGAAATACTCTTGAATAATCAAGGTGTGCTGGTAAATTCGTTCAGTGATTGATGCAGGCGCTGGGCCGCCGTTTCGGACGTTGTACTTGATACCAAAATCCGCGTCGCGTCCCCCGGGGTTATGACTGGCGGAGAGCACAAGGGCGCCGAGCGCACTCTGCCGGCGGATTACCGCTGACACTGCGGGCGTTGATAGCAAAGCTTCGCGTCCGACCAGCACGCGACCGAAACCATTAGCGGCGGCCATTCGCAGAATTGTTTGTGTCGCCGCTTTGTTGTGGTAGCGGCCATCTCCTCCAACAACAAGCGTCTCCGTTTGCAGGTCTGAACCCGCTAATTCTTTGACGGTGTTAAAAACGGCCTGGACAAAGTTTTCGACGTAGTTCGGTTGCATGAAGACAGACGTCTTCTTGCGCAGTCCGGACGTGCCTGGACGTTGGTCTTTGAAAGGAGTGGTCTGAACAGTTTTCATACTTACTCTTTCCTTTGAAAAGGCGCATCCTACGAAACAGGTGGGCAGACTACAACCTTTAACTTGCTGCTTCGAGCCAGCAAACTTCTTTCCCTTAACTATCGCGGCTAAAGTTATCCTTCAAACAGACCCCGCCCAAATCAACTTGATGCTCGAGCAGTCAACCCGCATCAAAGTCTAACTGACGCGCCAGTCAAGCACCTCTCAATCAATCCTCCTTCATTAACCTTTATTGGTGTTGTAGACGTTCACGCCATATTGGCACAACGCTCGCTAAGGACATCGCGCTCAAGTGCGAGAGCGTTGCTCTTTTCATCAACCACCGTCAGCGATAAAGGCCTTCTCCTCAGCGAAAGCGGGAGCGGGCACACACTTAGCAGCCTAAGTCCACAACGTGTGATACGGCAGTGGGAGTTTCCGAAAGACTAGCGGGGCACTGGGTCCTGCAGGCTTAATTGCGTGATTACGCCGGAGTTCTTTTTTCGCGGACGGTGGTGTTTTCGTGTTTGCGTATCTTATGGAGAAAACTTTGATGATTGCCCCCAGACTTATTAACAAGCTCACGGTGTTCGCGCTCCTTGCTTCGCTAAGCCGCACACTTCTGGTCATTAGTCCGGACAAGGCTCGAGCCGCCACTCCGTCGGCGTCGACCACAGACAAATCTCACCGGACCTGCGTCAACTCATTCAATCAGGGCAAGGCGACACTACGGTAAGAATGATCGTTCAAACCACTCCGACCTCATCTTCTTAGGCGGCCTGATTGGATCGTAGCCGCCGGCGTTGGAACGCCAACGAATGGCAAGTACGAAGGTGTCGCTCCTGCTGCAAACCTCGTTAACCTGCGCGTGCTGAACTCGATGGCTCCGGTACCGTTTCCGGCGTCTTAAAGGTGCTAGACTGGGTTGCCGCAAATCGCCAAACCTACAATGTTAGGGTCGTCAACATGAGTTTGGGAACCCCTGCGATCAACTCATATAAGAACAATCCAATCTGTAAGGCTGTTAGAAAACCAGTGGATGCTGGAGTTGTTGTGGTTGCTGCAGCCGGCAACAGTGGCATGACGTCAACAGGCCAAAAAGTCTATGGCGGAATTCATTCGCCTGGCAACGAGCCTTCGGCAATCACGGTCGGAGCTAGCAGTAGTTATGAGCAGCGACCCGCGGAATGATGACTCGATCGCGACGTATAGTTCTCATGGTCCAACCAGAAGCTTCACCACTGACGTTCCGGAGTTAAGCATTACGATAACCTCACGAAGCCTGATTTGGTTGCGCCCGGAAACAAAATTATCTCCGCTCAAGACGCTAATAGCTTTCTCGCTAAGAGTCATCCAGAACTCCAGCCCCAAATCTACTCAACAACAAACATGAAGCTGATGTACCTCAGCGGTAGCTCGGTTTCGTCTCCTGTGACTGCAGGTGCGGCGTGCTGGGTGATGGAGTCGTGGAGACGACAACTTCACAAACGCTGAGTAACCGCATGTGGACCACAAACCTGTCACTGGGTGACTACCTGATAATCAGTGACGGAAATTCCATAGCAAGTGGAGGAGTATTTTGTCCCACCGGAATAATGTTGTCTGATGGAATCATGCTATCAGACGGAATTATGCTGTCCGACGGCATCGTGTTGAGCGCCGGCATCATGCTAAGCGATGGCATAATGTTGAGCGACGGATCATGCTCTCCGATGGAATAATGCTCTCCGATTCAGTGCAAGGAGATAACACGCGAGGCATGCAATAGATTTCTTTACCGCATCAGAAACACCCTGGCGGTCGGCGCAATCCGACCGCTTTTTGCTTTCATCAACTCTCGAGTGATTTAAGCCTTGAGAATCAAGTCTCGCCAATTAGCCATGGCGTGCGCATGTGACCAACCGCTGCTATATTGAAGGCATCACAGTCCGGGTTATGTTGGAAGATTGTTCAGTAATTGTTGGATATATTAGTAAATGAGAACCACCATAAGCGTTTTATTGGCTTTTCGTCTAATTCTTGCACTGATACTTGCGGGTGCAGTTTACACGGTTCCCGGCTGCGGGGCTTCTGCGCAATCCGGCGCCGACGTCGTGATGGTGCTGCCTTTTGAGAACACACCTGATGGGAATGAACCGAACCGTCCGGAGTTCAACTGGGTGGGTGAGAGTTTTGCTGACTCGCTCGCTGAGTTGCTAACCAAACCAGGTCTGCGGGTTGTGTCCAGCGCTGAGCGCGATCTTGCTTATCAGCGTCTTCGTCTGCCTGAAACGGTTATTCCCTCGCGAGCTACGGCGATCAAATTAGCGCGCGAAGCCAAAGCTTCAATGCTTGTAATCGGGACCTATTCCGTGAAGGTGGCACGTGATGAGGCCAACCCGGCGGACGGTAATTCGGATAAATCCGCTTCTTCCACGGGTGTCCTGGTCCAGGGAACGGTACGCGTAATCAAAGTCAATGAAGGTCGCACGCTGGGGACAGTTTTTGACGGAGGATGGGCCACCCAACATTTTGACTTTGGCGGTCCGCTCACCACTCTGCAGAATATTCAGGGGTATCTGGCCTATCAAATTCTTTTAAAACAATTTGGACGGGCCCTCCCGTTTTCGCAAATCATGCTTACCGATGAAGCCACGAAAATTCCACAGTTGGCATTCGAGGCTTACGTCAAAGGCATACAGTTAGGCGAGCGTGACCCGAAACGTGAAAACTACCTCAAGAACGCCCTGCGCTATTATGCAGAGCCGAACGGTGGCGCAATCTACCCTCAGGCAGCCTTCGAGCTGGGCCGTTTTCATATGCTCGCGGGAAAATGGAAAGATGCGGCAGAGTATTTTTCCAAGCTAGAGAAGAAAGATCCCCGTTATGTCGAGTCCGCATTTTATGCTGGGCTCGCATACGCAAAGTTGGGCGAGTTTGGACGTTCGTTGGCTGCCCTTGTGCCGCTGGCTTCGGACGTACCTTTGATTGGGATTTACAACAACGCCGGCGCTGTGGCGGTGCTGGCATCGCGTGAAGAAAAGAAAGTAGAGGAACGCACTCGCCTGTTGACTCAAGCCGCTTCATTTCTCGCTCGCGCTGCTGAGTCCGCTCCAGACGATCCAACAGTACTGTTCAATTATGCCCTTGCCTTGTTTCTATTAGAAAAATATGCCGAGGCTGGTGAACAACTTAAACCTGTCATCACGGCCGATCCTCGAGACGGTCAGGCGTATTTTCTCTATGCCAAATCGTTAGAAAAGATCGGTAAAACCGAGACCGCCAATGCTGCGGACGATCAAGCGCGTCGGTATTTGCCAACTTATGCGAAATGGCAGACTGATTGGCAAAAATCACAGACTGTCACTGCCGCGTCTGCACGGCTTCGAGATATTCTGAATCGTGACGATGTCTCTGATCTTATGCGAAAGCGGGCGATTGCGTCCGAAGGCAATTCTGGACCTCCGAAAAACGATCTCCTCGCCAAAGCTCGAGAATTCTATCAGGAAGGTCGCGATGAGGAGGCCCTGGTCGAACTCCATCGGGCTGTTACTGTGGAGCCGACCAGTGCCGAAGTATACTTGCTTAGCGGGCGCATCAACCAACGCCGGGGAGACCAGGAAGCTGCCATCGCAGCGCTCAAGACGGCCATATTCTGGGACCCAAAACTAATTGACGCACACATTCTCCTCGGCCGAATATTTCTCGAGCGCGGCGATCGAGCGGAGGCGACCAAGTTTGCTACGAGTGCAATCACTATTGATCCCAACAACCAGGAGGCGATTGCCCTTCAGCGGCAGGTGACGATGGGCAAAAACTGAGCAGCTGTTGTAGGTCGCCATGGGCCTGAGCAGATTTTGATCGAGGCAATCTCTTCGTGAGAATTGCCTCTTCTAGTTTGGACCTCGACTGTGAAATTGATTCTACTCACCGCGATTCTTGCCTCATTCGCCCTTATTGCTGTGGCGATTGTCATCGCACTCTACCGACATAAGAAAAGATCCAGCGAAGAGGTTCGACTCATCGGCGAGCTTTGCCGGGTGAATACGAGTCTTACTCCAGACGGAACAGTGATGGTCCAGGGAGAGCTGTGGCCAGCACGTTCCATTGATGGAACCTTCATCGCTCCGCCTGATCTGGCCTGCATCGTAGGGACGCAAGATCACCTCCTACTTGTCAAAGTTCACGGCTAGTTTGCATCCCGATCAATCGTTTCAGCTAACGTCCAATCCAACGCAGATTCCACGAAAAGTTTTCCGTGGCACACGAGGTGCTCAAGAGATAACCGGCACGCACGGAAGACCCAATGTAAAGGTTGAAAGTGCCCCCGCCGCCAACTCCCTCTGAGCGCCGCCTGCCGCTGCGCCAGCCACCCGCCGAGCAACCCTTCAGTGCTTCCCTCCGAAACATGAACCCGGTCAGCAATGACTGGGTTCTACCTCTTTTGGGGCCAGCTTATTCGAGAACCACGAAGTCAGAACCACCTGCGTGAGCGGGTGACCGTCGCCGCCATTTTTAGGCCACCCGCTCACACAGGTGGTTCTGACGTAGGGTGCATCAGAATCCCCAACCGATCATTGTTAGCCAACCTCTGATACCTAATAGCCGATGCTTTCCAGAAATAAGTTTTGTTTGGCACGCAAGCTGCTCTAGAGATAACCGGCACGCACTGAAGACCCAATGTAAAGGTTGAAAGTGCCCCCGCCGCCATCTACCCTCTGAGCGCCGCCTGCCGCTGCGCCAGCCACCCGCCGAGCAACCCTTCAGTGCTTCCC
>DASQKG010000109.1:0-3064 GCA_035630655.1 Pyrinomonadaceae bacterium | reverse complement strand
CGGGACGGCTAAACGATCCCGAGATAATTGTAGCGGCTGCCCTTAAAACCTTACGGAAAACCGACGCTAACGCCCCGCAAGACCTCGCTGGAGAGCGGCTGCTCCTAACTACCGGTGCGACGCGCGAGGTGATTGACCCAGTTCGCTTTCTGACAAATAGTTCCTCCGGGCTGATGGGTTTCGCAATCGCCGAGGCTGCGAAAAGACGAGGCGCCAGCGTGACGGTGGTTGCCGCCGCTACGACGGTCGAGCCTCCAAGCGACGTGGAAATAATCAGAGCATACTCGGCCGAGGAGATGTATGCCGCGGTTTTGAAAGAGGTTCAGACGTCGACAATTTTTATTGGGGCTGCAGCTGTATCCGACTACAGGCCCGTGAAGCGCTCTTCTGAGAAAATCAAGAAGACCGTGGCTTCGTTGATACTCGAACTTGAGCAGACACCGGACATTCTCAACGCTGTGTCAAGCTCAAGGTGCGATGGCCTGCTAGTGATCGGATTCGCCGCCGAAACGGAAAACGTTCTCGCTAACGCACGCGAGAAACTCGAGCGCAAAAGCCTTGACGCAATTGTTGCAAACGATGTCACTCGCGAAGGCGCAGGCTTTGATACCCCGACAAACGAAGTGACGATTCTCATCCGTGGTCAGAAAGCGCCCATTCATGTGCCATTGATGGCGAAGACTAACGTCGCAAACATTATCCTGGATGAAGTCGTGCGCCTGAGGGCTCGAGCCAACGAGACATCGGCCAATGTCCGACATCAGTCACCATCCCGGGTAAAGTAGTTTAAAGAGTCCAAGCACAAAACAATGGCCTTTGAATCCCACGCCGAAGAATACCTGGAGATACTGCAATCTACTCGAGAGCAACTTGCTTACCTTCATGAGTTGGGAGTGGAGAACCTCGAAACCGGAAACCTTCCGAGCCTATCCAGGACGAAGCCGGCGCGCGAACAGTTAAGGTCGGAGTCGCGGACTTCGGTCGCGAAACCCATCGACGAGTCGCCTCCGAGCAGGCCCAGCGTTCCCGCATATAACCCGGCCCCGGCCCAGGTTGCTGAGCCAACAATCAGCCTCTTCGCCGATATCTCTGCGCCGCCGGTAAGACTAGAAAAATCCTCGGAAACATTTGAGGAGATTTGGGCCGACATTGGAAACTGCACCCGCTGTCCACTTTATGAGCGACGAACTAACATCGTCCATACAGAAGGCAATCCGATCGCGCGCTTGATGTTTGTGGGTGAAGCGCCGGGCGCTGACGAAGACGCCCAAGCTCGACCATTTGTAGGACGGGCGGGACAGCTGTTAACAAAAATTATCGAAGCAATCGGGTTCAAGCGAGAAGAGGTTCTGATCGGTAATGTGAATCGGTGCCGGCCGCCCGGCAATCGCCCGCCTACTGAAGAAGAGGCCTCAATATGCAAGCCGTTTCTGCTTCGCGAAATTGCGGCTGTCCAACCCGAGGTCATCGTTGTTTTGGGAAACACGGCCACGAGGAACCTTCTGAATACCAAAGTGGGAATCACGCGTCTGCGTGGTGAATTCCAGGAATACCATGGGGTGAAAGTGATGCCGACCTTTCATCCGGCCTACCTTCTCCGCGATCCCTCGAAGAAGCAGGAAACCTGGCAGGATCTCAAAAAAGTTCGCGACTATCTCGAGAGCACCCGGAAAACGAAATAGTCAAAATTTCGAGCACCTTGTCGCCACTTTTGCAATTCACAATTTCGCGCTACCTTCTGATTCGTGCAACAACGCTCGGAGTCTTCCCGCAAAGATTCACCCATAGATAACCAGCCAAATACAGCTGAGCCCATTCAGCCGCAGTATGCCGAGGTGGCCGTTCCTCTCTATGTCTTCAATACCTTTATTTATCGCCTGCCGGAGCCAATGCGAATTACAGCCGCTCCGGGTTCACGCATCGTAGTCCCACTCTCCAGAAAGCTCATTACCGGTTACATCGTCAACCTGCTTGATCGTTTACCGCCTGAAACCAATTTAAAAAACTCAGATATTCGAGAAGCGCAAGAGATCCTTGATCTTGTTCCACTTGTCACGCCCCAACTCTTACAACTCACAAAGTGGGTATCTGATTATTACCTCTCTCCCTGGGGCGAAGTGATCAAAGCGGCGCTTCCGCCCGGCATAAGCCCAGACATCGAGGTGTTTCTGTCGCTTACAGGTGTTGGACAAAGGAAACTGGTGGATCAGTCTTCGACTGATGATAAGTCAACTCAACTGCTACACAGCTTGAGCCAGACAGATGAGACTAGTTTCGCAGAGGTATCCGACCGCTTCGGTAGCGCAGACGCAGCCAAGCTGGTGCGGGAATTGGAAAGAGAAGGCTTCCTCGAGATCCGTCAGCGAACCGGAAGCAACTTTGTAAAAACGAAATATCAACGACGAGCGCGATTGGTGGAACCGTTAGAAGCACCGATGGACCAGCGCCGTAAACTTACTGAGCCACAATCGAGGGTGATCCAGGTACTCACTGGCGTCGACTCGCTAGCGCTACCCGATCTTTTGACTGCTGCATGCGTCGGTATGTCTTCGGTGACAACCCTGCAAAAGCGAAACGTTATTGAAATCTTCGAGGAACAGCTGCGGCGCGATCCGTTGCGAAACGCTTCCCTTCCTCCAGTTGAAGACTACGTCCTCACTCAGGGGCAGCGAGGTATTCTCGCCGAGATCGAACAACCCTTGAGAACCCGCAACTATCTGCCCTTCTTATTGCATGGCGTCACCGGCAGTGGGAAAACGGAGGTGTATATACGCGCAATGCGCGTCGCCCTAGAATTGGGTAGATCAGCCATGATGCTGGTTCCTGAGATTGCTCTGACCCCAGTTTTTTCGCGCCGCCTGAGGCAACACTTCGGCGACAACGTGGCGATATTTCACTCCTCGCTTTCTAAAGGCGAACGCTTTGACGAATGGACTCGAGTTCGACGGGGTGAGGCAAGAATTGTCATCGGAACGCGCTCAGCAGTCTTCGCCCCAATCAAGGATCTTGGATTGGTCATCGTCGATGAAGAGCATGAATCGACCTACAGACAACAGGATTCGCC
>DASQKG010000108.1:0-9584 GCA_035630655.1 Pyrinomonadaceae bacterium | reverse complement strand
GAAGGCTTCGTGGCCGACGCCGTCGCAGCGGTGAAGAGTGTCTGAAAGCGCTGGGCAAACGCGCCTACGGTTGCATTCTGCTCGACGTTTGGCTGCCCGGAATCGACGGTCTCGAAACGTTAAGCCGTTTGCGTGCCGCCGGATCTGAAGCGGCTGTTGTGATCATTTCCGGTCACGGAAATGTCGAGACCGCGGTTCGGGCGACAAAACTCGGCGCCTTTGATTTCATCGAAAAGCCACTCTCAATAGAAAAGACCTTATTGACCGTCCGCAACGCGCTCAGGCAGCAACGTCTCGAATTGATCAACGCCGAGATGTCGGCGGAGCTGGCCAGGGAATACACGATGGTGGGCGAGTCGGTGGTTATGCGCGCGTTGCGCAAGCAAATCTCAGTTGTCGCTCCCACTGATGGCCGCGTCCTTATTTATGGCGAATCCGGGACTGGCAAGGAGCTGGTCGCGCACGCGCTTCACGCAAAGTCGCGCCGCGCCGGTGCTCCGTTTGTGGAAGTTAACTCTGCCGCCATACCGGAAGAGTTGATCGAATCGGAACTCTTCGGGCACGTGAAGGGAGCATTCACCGGCGCCACCACCGCAAAGAAGGGCAAGTTTGAGTTGGCCGATGGCGCCACACTATTCCTGGACGAGATTGGCGACATGAGTTCCAAGGTCCAGGCGAAGGTTCTGCGGGTACTTGAAGAGCAAAGATTTGAGCCTGTCGGCAGCGGCACATCGGTAAGAGTTGATGTTCGGGTGATCGCGGCCACCAACAAGCGTCTGGACGCAGAGATTGATCAGGGGAAATTCAGGCCTGACCTCTTCTACCGGCTTAACGTCATTCCTTTTGAGCTGCCACCATTGCGCGAGCGTCTCGAAGACGTTCCTTTGCTGGTGGCTTACTTCAATCAAAATTTCTCGCGCGCTTATGGAAAGCAGCCGAAGGAGTTCACACCGGACGCTGTCGACGAGATGCAAAGCTATTCATGGCCCGGCAACGTCCGCGAATTGAGAAACACGATCGAGCGAGTTGTCATCATGAATCCGGGCGTCAAGGTTGCCGCAGGGGATCTACCGCCGCATGGAAAAGAAGAAGCTCCCGCAGCTTCCTTCAGGTTTCCATCGTTCAAAGAGGCGACTGACGCATATCACCGCGAGTTTATTCAAAGAAAACTTGACGAAGCCGACGGCAACGTTTCAAGGGCCGCGGAGCTGATGGGCGTCGATCGCAGCCATTTGTACCGGCGAATGCGCGCGCTTGGGATTCCGGGCCGCAGCGAACGAACCGCGGTGTCATAACGAGCGCTTCTTGGGTAGTGTCCTGATCTGAAATTCGAAACTTATTTCGGTCAGTAGCGGAAAATCCGTAGAACGTTGGCGGCCACGCTCTCAGACTGGATTCGGGAAACGCTTACAAGGCCGCAAGCTAGGAGGCTAAATATTGTGACTCCTGCTTATCGCCGCAAACTTCAAAAGAACTGCGAGAACGAGAACGGCACGCTCGGGCATTGGCGAGACAGAGTACGCCCGAGGTTCGGGTCATAGCTGGCGGTGCGCTTTACAGAAGGAGGCTCAAAATGCAAAACAGATTCGAGATGCCAGGTTTGCATACTGGAAGGGCTGGGCGGATTTGCTTATTCCGATTCTTGCATTAGCGATAGCTTTCTTAGCCCTGTTCAAGGACATCGTTATCGAAATCGCGAAGGGGATTTCAGATTAGGACACCGCTTCTTGAGGTCGACTGCCGCACATCATTCCTGTGTGGTAAGATTCCCCGGCCGAGGTAAAGAATGAGCACCAAAGTAAAAGCCACCATCGAAGACTTGTACAAAGTGCCAGGCAAGGCCGAGATTGTCGATGGAGAAATAGTGCATATGTCTCCCACTGGAGGAGCCCCCAACTATGCGGCGGGCGAGATATTTGTGAGTCTGCGCGAGTATTCCCGAAAGAATAAGACCGGGCGAGCAGTGACTGACAACACTGCTTTTACAGTTGACTTGCCACATCGCGGTTCGTTCAGCCCAGACGCTGCCTTGTACGTTGGCGCCCCTTCGGGAATGAAGTTCTTCGAAGGCGCTCCTGTTTTTGCCGTTGAAGTTCGAAGTGAGGGGGACTACGGCTCACGAGCGGAGAACGCGATGTCGCGCAAGCGGCTGGAATACTTCGCCGCGGGCACGCTAGTGGTGTGGGATGTGGATTTGCTCGGCGTGGATGTGGTTAATGTGTACCGCGCCAGTGAGCCCGACAAGCCAACCATTTATCGGCGCGGCGACATCGCAGAAGCTGAGCCCGCAGTGCCGGGCTGGTCGATTCCGGTCGATGATCTTTTTGAGTGAGGTCTTGGTGCTCTTTTGATATGCGGACTTGTTTGAGGGATTAAATGGATTTTACGACGAAAGAACTTTTAAGGCGTTACGCAAAGCTGGCCATTGGTCAGCCGTTTTCACCCATATTGCTGAATATTCTGGTGACGTCTGTTTGCGACATGCGATGCACGCACTGCTTTTTTACGGAAGAGCTAAACGACCGTCCGCGTAAGAAACTGCAGATGAAGACTCACGAGATCGAGCAAATCTCGGAGACGCTGGGCGGCAATCTTGGCGTTTTGATTCTGGCCGGCGGCGAGCCCTTCACACGCAAGGACCTGCCCGAGATCGCGCGAGCTTTTTATCAGAACAACAAGCTCGAATCGATCTACATCATGTCGAATGGCCAGATTCAGAAGCGCATCTTCCCCGACATCACACGCATTCTCGAGGAGTGTCCTAACCTGAACGTGACCGTCGCGCTCGGCATTGATGGCCTGAAAGGGCCGCACGAGAAGATTCGACAGAAGCCCGGCTCATGGGACATCGCCATTGACACTGCTCGCCAGCTTCAGAACATTAAGAAAGAGTTCCCACGGCTCGACGTGCAGACCTGCACCTGCTTCATGAATTCGAACCAGGACACTATTTTTGAGTGGTACGATTTTCTGAAGTATGACCTGCGCCCGGATAAAGTAAACTTCAACTACATTCGCCCGCCGTCAGCAGATCCAATTGAACTGAACATTGATCATTCCCGGTACACCAGGCTCGCGAGTATGATCGACGACGATTCTCGCCATGCCGCGATCAAAAACAACTACGGCGGCAATGCCGGCTTCTTCAAAGCTGCGATCGATATTTACATGCACGGGCTGATTGCTAAAACTCAGGAAACACAGACCGCGCAGATGAAGTGTTATGCCGGCACCGCCGGTGGCGTGATCTACGACGAAGGGACCGTTTCATCCTGCGAAAACCTTGCGCCAATCGGAAATCTGCGAGACTTCAATTGGGACTTTCAGAAGCTCTGGCTCTCGCCGGCCATGAAGGCGCGTCGCAAGAAGGCGCTGGATGGTTGTTTCTGTACTCACGAGTCGAATAGTTATTACCCGTCGTTGCCGTTTAATCCGGGGCATCTGATTCAAATTAAGAAGCTCGAACGCGAGATGAAAAAAGCGCGCAAGCAAATGGATGGAGCGCAAGGTCAACCGGATGGTGTGGCGATAAGAGCTTGAAACTGACCGTCGACGGCGGAGCGCATATCGACAACGCGCCTAGGTCTCCAGAAATGTCTCAACGCATCCCGAAAATTCTCATCATCTCGTCTGACACGGGCGGCGGTCATCGCTCGGCGGCTGCAGCAATCGTGGCTGGCGTTCAAAAGTTTTTTGATGGGCAGTCGTATGCGGTCCGTGTGGTGCGCGCTGTTGAAGAGTCGCATGCCATCAGCGCCAAGTTAGTTAACTTCTACAACTGGATGCTGCGCAACCGGCAACATTGGATGAAGTATCTCTATTGGGTGATCAATAGAGTTCGTCCTGAAACGCGGAGGTTTGTTCAGAAGCGTTGCATTGGCTACGTGTCTGACATTTTCGAACGATGGTGCCCTCACGTGGTCGTCAGTGTTCATCCGCTGACGCAGCACATCTTCGGCAGAGTGCTGAGGGAGTTGAAACTGGCCGATCGTATTCCGCTCGTTTCCGTGGTCACCGACCCCTACTACGGTTTTTGGAAGGGTTGGGCCTGCGACGACGTCACGCTTTACCTGGTCGCGAGTGATGAGGCGAGACGCCAGCTTATCGACTATGGCATTGCTCCCGAGCGCATTAAGATTTCCGGGATGCCGGTGCATCCAAAGTTCGCTTATCCGGGCGAAGAGGCAGCCCAGGCGGCGCGCCGCGCGCTCGGCCTCGACCCCGAGAAGTTTACGGTGTTTGTGAATGCGGGTTGGCAGGGTGGCGGCAACATTCCCGAGATCTTCCGTGAGTTGGTGCGCGGCAACCTTGAAGTACAAGCGATTTTCCTGGCCGGAAGAAATGAAGAGCTTAAGGCCGACGCGGAATCGCTGGCCCTGGAGGCGTCGTTTCCGATCAAGGTGATTGGATACTCGGAACAGGTTGAGGAATTGATGAGTGCGGCTAACGTCATGATCTCCAAGCTGGGAGGGTTGACGACGTTCGAGGCGTTTGCGTGTCGCCTGCCGATTATTGCGGACGTTACTACAGAGCCGATGCCGCAGGAGGCAGGCACGGCCAAGCTGTTGGCGAAGCGTGGCGCCGGTGTGTTGCTACAACGAGCCAGCGACATCGTTCCGGTTGTGCGCCGCATGGTTGAAGATACGGCCCATTACTCGGCCATGAGAGCGGCCACGATTGGTTTAGCAATCCCAAACGCCACGCGACACATTGTTGAAGAGATCACGGCACTGATTCCGGCTGGAGTTGAAACTAAGGAACAGGTTGCACTCGCCGAAGTTGTCTCTGTGTAAATAGGCGGTAGCGCCGGATGCCGCAGGATTCTTAGCACTCGACCAAAAAAGCATAGAGATTCTGTAGGGGTGGCACTCCGTGGCCACCCCTTCGCTCGGGATTACCTAAACTCCAAAACCTATTTCCCCCGTAACTATTAGGTCACGCATTTATGAGCACGGAAAATAACGACGTTCCCCAAGAGTTCTACGATGTAGTCGATAAATTTATCAATCTGGCAAACGAACTTGGCACAACGTGGCCACGCTCTAGAATAAGCGCTACGCTGATGTTTGCGGCGGCACGGTATAACGTATACAACTGGATGAACCGCGATGTTGAATTAGAGCAAACCCTGGAACAGGCAGTAGTCTACTACCGAGAGCAATATGAAGAAATGTTCCTGGAGAACGCCCAGGAGCTGAAGTCCGTTTACACACAATCAGACCTGCCGCCAAGTGTTCCACATTGAAAATGACCCACTAGCCCTCTGAGCCCCTCGTTGACTGTTAACAGTTTTCAGAGTTTAATCTTCCGGCAAATAAATCATACTTAATTCAGGACCTCGGAATCATCTTGCCCGCTTCCGTTCGACGAGGCGGGCTTTTTAGGAGACTAATCGGACAGTGAGTCTATTGCTCGAGGGGAAACGCGCGTTTGTGAGCGGCGGAACGCGCGGCATCGGGGCGGCCATCTGCGAAGTATTCGCGCGTGAAGGCGCCGACGTCGCATTCAATTACAACACCCGAGTCGATCTGGCGGCGGAAACAGTCGCTAAAGTTGAAGCTCACGGCCGGCGTGCACTGAGCTTCAAGATTTCGGTTACGGACCGCGTGGGTCTGAAAAAGATGACGCGTGAGATCGTCGAGAAGTGGGGCGGCATAGACACGCTCGTCAACAACGCCGCCATCAATCGCGGCGACAATTTTGCAACTACGACAGACCGCGCCTGGGATGAAGTGATCAATACAAACGTTGGAAGCCTGTTTGCCGTCACCAAACCGATTTACAAACAGATGATCAGGCAGCGGCAGGGAAGCATCCTCAACATCACGTCAATCGGCGCGCTGCGAGCGTTGCCCACAGCCGTTCACTATGCGACGTCGAAAGCCGCAATGATCGGTTTCACAAAATGCCTGTCTCGAGAGGCCGGCACATTCGGCGTTAAGGTGAACGCGATTGCCGCGGGCATTTTCGATACTGAACTTTCTCAGGCGTTGCCCCAACGATTGTTGCAGATGCACGACCTTTGGGTTTCGGCCGGGCGGATGGGGCGGCCGAATGAATTGGCTGAGTATGCCGCGTTCATGGTCAGCGATCGCAACAGCTTCATGAACGGAGAGGTTGTGATTGTGGACGGCGGGACGATTACGTGAGGTCGGCATTGACGGAGGCTCATTGGAGTCCTCAGAATAGGTCATCGTAAGGTTTAAATACGATGGACAAGACGCTCAGCATTAACGAGATTGAAGCTCGCTTCAAATCTGAATGGATCCTGGTGGGTGATCCAGAGACCGACGATTCTCTCAAAGTCAAAAGCGGCGCGGTCCTCTACCATAGCAAGGATAGAGATGAAGTCTATCGCAAGGCGATTGAACTAAAGCCTAAGAGGTTTGCGATGCTGTACACGGGAACTCTACCTAAAGACGCCGCAATCATCCTATGAGTTATGCCTTTGAGCTTCACTATGGCCTTGTCCTCGTGCACGCGGAGAACGATTCATAACGAAAGCTCTGCCAATAACTCAGTCGCTGTGAGGATGCGAATATGTTGATGTTCCTTCAAGTCCAACAGATGACTGTCACCAGAAGTAATCACTTCGCTTTGGGCGGCAAGGGCACAAGCTAGAACAGCATCATCGTCCGGGTCTGCGAGGATCACAGGCTCAATAGCCGATACTTCAATTACTGTCGCCAAAGCTGCATAGCCCAAGAGCAGTTCGTTCACCGTCACGTGAGCGGCTCCCAGCCGCGTGGCGAACTTCTTGCGGCCCAAAACATCTTCCAACTCTTCAAGCAAACTTTGACTGGTGAATAATTCGATGATGCCATCCCGTGCGGCGTCCAACACGCGACGCGGATTGCCACGCCATAGCAAACCTGAAACGACAATGCTTGTGTCAGCGACGACTCGCATCGGATGAGTATCGTTCCTTGCGAGTCGCGGCAACCTCCGCTTCGACTTCGGATTCCGTAAGCGGCTGATCCAAGGCCGCTAAACGATCTGCCGCTGCAAACAATTTATTCACTTGCCGGCGACGAATTTCTGCGCGCAAAATTGCCGCAATGGATTCCGGCTTAAGCAGCCCATTGGCTTCAGCCTCTTGAGCTAATTTATCGGGTAAGGTAAGGACAA
The DNA here is from genome assembly GCA_035630655.1 of Pyrinomonadaceae bacterium. GTDB lineage: Bacteria > Acidobacteriota > Blastocatellia > Pyrinomonadales > Pyrinomonadaceae > PSRF01. Next base: position 2,456 of record DASQKG010000108.1, on the reverse strand, counting down.
CTTTTGACATTAACTTTCACCTCTTACGCAGCTATCGTAAGGTAACTCAAATTAGGAGACAATGCTTATCATCCAGCATGAATCGCTAAGGACGCCACGGCCGTTAGAACATTTGCATAATTTCCTTGTAGTGTTTGAACAGGAGCTGGTCAAGTTCCGCTCCAGTAATCCCGAGTGGGTCGCACACCTGCTGAATAAGGTCTCGCTCAACCTGCTCATAGATATCCGGATCTGAAGTAACTCTTGCTGGCAGCACGACGTCGAGGTGGTTGAGCACCCTGAGAACACGAGAATCAAGAGCGATGTGATCCTGGACGAGACCAAAGCCGCTCATTAAAAAGTCGCGAGCCCCCTTATTCTTGATGTACCTCAGCTGCTTTGCGACGGATCTGATCATATCGACGGAAGAACCCTTCAACGCGATGTCTGTGATGAACCCTTTCGGTCCTCGCGGATACGTTTTCAGATGGTCCAAGTTGGACACAATTGCGCTGGTCTTACGGCATGAGCGCCAGTCACGGCCGGTGTAGCGAGCGCCTATCTCGCGAAGTACCTCCCATATCACCTTGGCGGCGACCTCTTTCTCCATTCGACTGATACGATTCCAAGCAATACGGCTCCGAACAGCTGGTTCACAGAGCTTCTCAGCTGGACTTGCTCGACCCACCACCACGACTTGGCTCACCATTCGAATCCAAATCTCATCATCTGAACGATTCCGCCACTCGTCCTTCCTAGGAAGCTTGGATTTTTCTGGAAAGGCTTTGTGGATCTGGCGGAACCGCTCCAATTGGTTAGTGGAAATTCGAATCATCCTGTTGCTGGACGCAGTCTCGCTAGATAGTTCGTGTTTCGGCTTGACATGATCCGCAATACTACTCTTTGGTAGCCCAACGGCCTGCCGTTCATTGACAGACGATCCTTCCATTGCGGCTAATCGTTTCTCCAGCTCTCGAAGCCTTCGCTGCATCTGGCCAAGGCGACGGTAGGCCGCCGTCGATCGCAGCCATTCTTTGTTATCAAACGCCGGAATGCCTGAAATGATCTTTCCTGCCGGCACGTCGTGGCTTGTCGCGCTCTTCGCCGTTAAGACCACGTCGTCGCCAATCGTTAGATGACCGGCCACGCCCGCCTGCCCTGCCAAGATCACGCGACTGCCGATATGTGAACTGCCGGCTAGCCCCACCTGCGCACAAAGCAAACTATCTTCTCCGACTGTACAGGAGTGTCCGATCTGAACCAGGTTGTCGATCTTTGTGCCCCTTCCTATGCGTGATTCACCCACCGACGCTCGATCTATCGTTGTGCCCGCGCCAATTTCTACGTCGTCTTCGACAACTACCCGCCCGGTTTGCGGAATCTTCAACCAACTTCGTTGCTCGTCTTTGGCGTAACCAAACCCGTCGCAGCCAACGACCGCGTTATTGTAAATGACTACGCGTTTACCAATCACTGAACGCTCGCGAATCGCTGTGCCCGAGTGAATTATTGAATCCCTTCCAATCGTCACATTTTCGTAGATCGTCACATTCGGATAGATACGCACACCTGAAGCAATCCGGCTCGATGGGCCAATCACTGAGCAGGCGCCAATCCAGACGTTCTCATCAACTACAGCTGATGAATCAATAACCGCGGAAGGATGAATTGCCGGGGAAATCTCCGGCTCCGGATGAAACAACCTCAGGGCGCGGGTGTAGGCGAGATAAGGGTCCTTCGTGCGCAGGATTGGAATTTCTCTTTCAATCGGCGCGTCGTCCGACACATAGATAGCCGACGCTTGCGTGGTGTTTACCCTTGGCGTGTAGCGCGGGTTTGCCAGAAACGTGACTTTTCCGGATTGAGCATCGTCGAGACCGGCGGCGCCGGTTATGTCTATCTCACCGAAGTCGCCGTCGACGCGCGCTCCGGTTAAAGCTGCCAGTTCTGAGAGTTTCATGCAGGCAAGTTTAGCCCAAATAAGAGTCGCGGAGCGATCTCATTAGCACCGTGGTTTTAGCCCGGTGACCAAATCGGCGACGTTCACCGGCGAACCGTTTCAACGGTTTTTGCTGCTTAAGAGAAACCGTTGGCAACGGTTGAGGAATGATCGGGCGAGGTCCTGGCACCGGGCTGAAGCCACGGTGCTAATGAAATCACTCCGCGAAGTCCAACTCGTAGCTGTTCGCTTTTCGTTGCGGTCTCAAACACTCACTCTAAACCTTATGGGGTCTCACATAATCGAAACCGGATCGATTTCGACGTTAATCGATCGAAGGCTAACGCCTCGTTCGGTAACTGCTTTCAGCGCCGCGTCGATCACTTGTCGCAACTGCCGGCGGTTGCGCGACTTCAGCAGTATTTGCATTCGAAATTCGCCCTTTAGCCGGGACAAGGGCGCAGGCGCGGGGCCGAGAATGCGCGCCGAACGATCGGTATTGGCCGTGTCCAGGGCCTTTCGCAGCTCCACCGAATCA
>DASQKG010000107.1:0-4459 GCA_035630655.1 Pyrinomonadaceae bacterium | reverse complement strand
TTTAGGTCAGCGATCGGCGGAGGCTTTTTTGCCTTTTTGATTGCGCGATTCTCCATGTCAGCTTTCCACCGGTCTAACGGAACATACGGTATGCGCTTACAAATTGATTGGCGAATTCACAATACCCGGCAACCCTATCTGAGCGCAAAGTTTGCTGTCAATACAACTTTCAGCGGCTGATGAGTTAGGATCAGCAGAGCAAGAGGCAACCAGCAGCCCGCAATTGCCTGCTGCTCCCAAAGGATCTTCAGCAAAAAGCCGGCGCCATCGCTTCAATCTGCTTTCGCCCCTCCGGCTTGATCGCTTCGACCGTGGCAAGAAAGTTCGGATGGGTCATGCCAGTGCCGAGATAGGTCCAGCGCATTCCCTTGATCATCGCCTTCGTAATCTCTTCACGCCCACTCGGGGTAAGTTGTTTTCCCGTCGCGCGAATGAAACTGTCGACGTTGAACTCCGCTTGCTGGACGATACCGTTGTCGAGAAACATGCCGATGTCAGCATAGTCCGCGAACGCCTTGTCGATCTCGGTAGCGGTGGCCTTCTGCGCCAAAGACTCCACCATCAAGGTATCGAGCTTGGTATGCTGGGACTCCTCCAACCAGTGATTCTTGAGCAGCGATTTGAACTGCGAGTCCAAATCCTGATTATCTCGGACGCCCTCGAGGTAATGTCTCAAGGTTATCCACTCGATATGGAGTATCGCGAGGGCCACTCCCAAGGCGCTATGGGAGAGCACGAATTTCGTGACGTCTTCCGCCGGGCCGATGAAGTCGCAACGGCTGCCGAAGCCATCCTCGAACGCTTGACGGAAACGCTTGAAGAGATCTATGTGCTTGGCTTCCTCGCTGGCAAATCCGAGCAAGGCTCTCACCCGGTTATCATCACCGGTGAGCTGCCCACGGGCGTGATCGATTATGTAGGGAAGAATGAATTCTTCCACCAGTCCAAACATGGCGAGATACTCGTGCCCTCGTATCTGGTTTAGTTTGATTTTTTCTGCCGGAGTCAGTGACGAAATCTCGTTAACCTGCGCCAGGGACTCCGGCATGAATGGCTTGGTAAAATCAAGTTTCTTGCCGCCGCCAATGATGTCCTCAACCTTCCAGTTGATCCGGCTCGAAACCGCCAAAGCGGACTCATACGAATAGTTGTTCGGCATCTTCATTTCCTCCCATTGTTTATCCACTAACCCACTAGGCCAGCATACGCGGGTTGATCAACATCACGGGCGAAAAGCTCGAGCGCGTGAGCGAGCGGAAGCCTGATGCCACAGTGTCGAGCAGTCTTTCAAGACAATTGCCTACGCTCGCGCGGGTGACGATCAGATGAACATCGGCCGTCACTGCGTAATCGCGTAGCGCTCTCCGCATACTGCCGGCGTAAAGATCCACCGCCGCTTCGATGCCCTTGGCCGACAAAGCTTTCACAACCGGGGCGATTCGCTCGCTGGCTTTGCGCAGGTTGGTGTCCCAGGTGTAATAGTTAGCCAGCCTTTTCCCCTCTTCGATCGCCTTGTGACCGATCTCCTCGTGTGACCAGCGAAACCCATCCACTGGATATGGGACCATGAAGACGGCCTTCATGCCGGGTCGAACGACTTCTTCCACGTAAGGCAGCAAATCTTCCGCCCGATCGTTGCGCTTGAGCGGGACCAATATTAGTTTTTTTATGGCTTGGTTCTCCTTTCGTCTGTCTTAACCCGACGTAGAGCAACCCGTGCGCCAACCCAAATGATCTGTGGGCGTTGCGTGAAACGCATGGAATTGCCAAGGAAAAATTTTCGTGGAGATTCGGGCGAAGCACCGATGGATGCGCCGACGGTAACCTTTATATTACCAGGGAACACGCCACGGTAAGAAAATAGTTACCCTTGCTAGCTTGGAAAGAGCGAGGTGATTGTATGTCGTCGAGATTCGATCAGAACAGTAAACGGCTGAACAGCAATGATGCCGCCACGCAAACCCAATGGAGTAGGACGGAAGCAAGGACGCTCTCCGAACGCTCTCGCGCTATGCCGGACGCGATACCGAAAATGACGGCACCTACGACAATGAGAAACCATTGACTGAGTTGGATCTGGCCGCTTGAGACACTCAAGAAAAGAATAACAGACGCCCCGGCATACAGTGCGGTCGAGATTAAAGTAGGCCAGGAACGCCACCACAGACCAGCGCTTTTTTGTATTGGCAGGCGCGCGGCAAGATCTCCGAGAATCACCCCGCGGAAAAGCAGCTCCGACCCCAGCGGAAGAATGAGCGCAAAGAGACCGGTGAATTGGAAAACGTTCTCGGATCCCATGCGGTAGGCGAGCGATCCAGGGGTCCAGACCCCGCCGATCACGGCGCCCATGAGCGCGGCGGGGAATGCGATCAGCCAGCCAAAATCCGTAGGTGCTCGCCAACCGTAAAGTCCCGGCACTCGACGAGCCTTCAGACAATAAAGAATACCTACCGTTATGGTGAAGACTACAGCGGATAGCGGCATCGCTTCACCCGCCATGTAGCCACGACCGCTCAGCAGGTTGGCAAAAAAACCGACGGCCAGTGCTGGCAACAATGCAGCTATAGCGAGGAACGCCGCTCGGGGGATCTCGGCAACAACATCGACAAAGGTCGGCTTCGAAAAAGCCTCCCGAACCGCTTCGATGATCTGAGCCGGAGTCAAACCCGTTCCACTCTTGCGCGGAGAAGCGCCGATCTCGGTTGAGCCGCTCCAGCGGTTTTCTGAGCCACCTCTGGCGGCCGGGTCGACGAGATTCAAACGCTCATACGCTCGCTCGAGCGTTGCGGGAAGGCTCCGATCGATTTGACGCAGCCGATAGCTCGAGGCAGAATTTTGAAATATCAGTAATCCCAATCGCTGCCCGTAAGTTCTTTGAAGCTGGCGTTCGACTTCATCCGTACCAGCGTCCGAACGGCAGGCAACAACGACAGAGCCGTTGGCAATTTCAGCTCGCGCCAGTTCGTCAATTTCATGCAGCTCGGCAAAATTCTCGGGCGCATAGACCAGCTCGTCGACGGCAGACAGGCGGTCGGCAATATATTCCAGCAGATCGGTTTCCGCCCACCGTCCATGGCTTTTGAGGACGACTTCTTGCTGTTGTAACTGTTTCAACATTGCGGCGGTTGAATGGAGCAGATCCGGCGCAAGCGCGGCTAGGTCTCGGGCTTCAAGACCGTGCGCATCGATAATACCTTGGAGACGCAACAGGGGCATAATCCTGCCACGAACTTCAGCGTCATCGTTGAGACGGAGGTGATTGAAAAGTACCCAGAGGGCAAGAATAGTGTCTAGGTCGGCATCATTGGCGAACACGACCCAGTCGCGCTTGCGCAGGTCGAGACCCTTGCGAATCAATATCATCGCCTGTTCGCAAGTGGCCAAGGATCGAATACAACCGTCGGCATGGTCGAGGTTGTAGAGATCCTTCTGAACGTCGACGAATGGCTCGCCCTGGGCTGCACCGTCGAGAAAAATGGCGCCCGGTGCGTGATTGCGCGCGCGCTTGGCAGATATCGCTATGCCGCGTTCGGCGCGAACCATGACCGTGGGTGCTTCCGCGCACGTGAGCACCTTTGCCTGAGCATCGCTTCTGATTCGATAGCGATTCGGGACCGCTGAAATCTTCGCTCTCTCGGGCGACGACACACTCGGTGTGGAATCAATGCCAAACTTCCAATCATCATCATTGGTGATTGATCCCGGCTGATATTTCGGGAAGTCGACCGTAACTTCGGCTGTAGCGCCATTGGCGCGCCGTTCGCGCTCAAGGAGCAGCCTGTGGGCTTCCTCGAGAGACCGGCACGGAAGCAAAGCGTCTCGGATGTAGTGGTCGGAATCATCAGAGCGTTCTTTCGTCGGTGAAAACATCGCCGTTAGCTTGTGAATATAATCGCTGTAACCTCCAGCTCTAATCGGATTGTATTGCCAGACAGTTTGCCATGGGACCACGCCGCCTAAAATTAGCCGTACGAGTTCGACGGAAGGGGCCGGCATACCCGCGATCAGCACAAGCGCTTGCTCGCCGCTGGCAAATTTAAGCTGATAGAAGCGTCGGCGTTCGATGAAATGACGCAGGACCCGCAGGGCAGGACCAATTCCTGTTTCCATTCCAGTGATCATCTTTGCTTCTCCGGTTTGGTTAATCGTATCTAGTCAGTGAGCCAACTCCCGTTAGCTCCGTACCACTAAAAACCCCGCGGCTAAATTTTTGGGGCTGTCACGAACATTCCCAGCAATGCTTATGCCTCGAACGGGTTCCTTTGACAGGACTGGGTAAAACGCACACAAGAGCATCAATACAGGGCAACAGCTGACATCAGTCCATCACTACAAGGACGGATAAGTGTAAAATCGTGCGAAAATGTGCTGCCGTTGATCTCGACCTTTAGGCGGTGTCAAAGCAACGCGAGCATCACTGAAGTCTCAACTTTGCTTTGGTCTCATGACAAATGGCGTG
>DASQKG010000106.1:0-2226 GCA_035630655.1 Pyrinomonadaceae bacterium | reverse complement strand
ATCTTCGCAGTAATAATTCAGTCGGGCGGGTCTCTCGTGAGCATCGCTCTCGTCTTCTGCCCGTTGGCCTTATTTCTCTCGAACATGTTCGTTCGCCGCGGAAGCTTTCGTCTGCTGCTCCAACAAGAGTATGGGTCGCTGGCGTCGACAATGTTTTTTGCCCTGGCCGGATCCAGCCTGATCGCTACGGTGCTTACGGTCGTCGCGAGCTTGAGCGGAGTTCAACAAGCACTGGCAAATCAGGTGGTCGCCGCCCTAGTGGCGCAGCGAGGCCAGCTTCCACCCGAGTTTTTGGCGGCGATGGAACAGGGGCTTGGGCGAACGGAATTGGTTTCGTTTCTACTTGCGTTGCTTGCCCTGTTTGGGATCTTCGGGATATGGGCCATCGTAGCGGTGCGCGCAGTATTTCGTTTGTCGTGGATACAATCGATCATTGTGGTCCTGGTTAGCGGCACGTTGCTGATTCCAGCATCCAGATTGATACCGATCGCCGGAATGATTCTGGCCTCGCCCTTCCTGTTGATAATGGTGTTTCTGTTGTTGCGCGGCTACGTATCCGAGATCACACGTACCCAACGGGCGCGCGAGTCGTTCAAACAAAATTTGGAAGCGGCGACACTGAATCCAGCGGATGCATCGGCACACTACAATCTGGGACTAATACACCAACAGCGAGGAGAATTGGATTCTGCGCGGGAGCGTTTCGAGCGGGCGGTGCAGATCGACGAGGAGGAGATCGACGCTCATTATCAATTGGGTCGTATCGCACGAACGCAAAAGCGATCCGCCGACGCCATTAAAAACTTTGAGCAGGTGGTATCACGCGATCCTTCACATAGTCTGCACGAAATATGGCGTGAGGTTGGCGCCACCTACATCAGCGCGGGCCAGTTTGAAGATGCGCGCGACGCCCTGGAGCGGTTTCTCGAAAACCGGCCATCAGATCCCGAAGGGCTATACCTGATGGGGCGAGCACATGCTGGACTCGGTCATCAACGTGAGGCCGCCAGCTCAATGCAGGCTTGCATTGAGGCAGTGAAGACCGCGCCGGCGTATAAATACCGAGCCGATAAGCGCTGGCTCAACGAAGCGCAACAGTTCATAAAAAGTAGCCAGTAAAGTCTTCAGCTTGAACTTTGAACTGTTAGAGGTTGGGAGGCGGGCTTGCCCCCGCGCAGGATCGTGGCATTCAACGAGCGGGGGTAAACCCTCCTTCCCAACCCCTAACTATGCAGAGGCCAGCTTTGAGCTTATTCATAAGGGACATTGGACAGCTAAGAAGATGTCAATAAACAATCGTCAACCTGCCCTGCTCGCACTCGAAGATGGCCGCAGTTTCCGCGGCCGCTCGTGGGCTGCAGAAGGCGAAACGTGTGGCGAGATGGTCTTCAATACGTCCATGACCGGATATCAGGAAGTGCTCACCGATCCTTCTTACGCCGGTCAAATTGTTTGCATGACGTATCCGCTGATCGGTAACTACGGAGTCAATAGCGAAGACGAGGAATCGTCGCGGCCGTGGGTGGAAGGTTTTGTAGTACGCGAGGCGAGCCGCATGGCTTCAAGCTGGCGGGCGCAGGAAACGCTCGATTCATATCTGAAACGCTGGAACATCGTCGCCATTGAAGGCATCGACACACGCGCGCTGGTCCGGCACATTCGAGATAAGGGAGCCATGCGCGCCTGTCTTTCGACAACCGATCTCGACGAAGCACGTTTGGTTGAGAAGGCGCGGAAGTCGCCCTCCATGGAAAACCGCGAGCTGGCGAGCATCGTTACCACCAAACAGTCCTACGAGGTTGTGGCTGAAGGTGAGGAACGGTTTCACGTCGTGTGTTACGACTTCGGGGTGAAGCGGAACTCTTTGCGGGAACTCGCGCGGCTGGGTTGCAGGGTAACGGTCGTGCCCGCTTCAACCGGTTCTGAGGAAGTTCTGGCTCTCTCTCCCGACGGGATTTTTCTTTCGAATGGTCCCGGCGATCCCGCGTCAATGAATAGCGAAGTCGAAGAGATCAAGCGTTTACTGGGCGCAAAAGTCCCGACGTTTGGAATCTGCTTTGGTCACCAACTGTTAGGCCGCGCGTTTGGAGGTAAGACTTTCAAACTCACCTTTGGCCATCGTGGCGGAAACCAGCCGGTGAAAGACCTGCAGGAAGGTGGCGTCGAAATCACTTCGCACAATCACGGCTTCGCGGTCCAGGCCGACAGCCTGCCGGCGGAGGTTGA
>DASQKG010000105.1:0-11235 GCA_035630655.1 Pyrinomonadaceae bacterium | reverse complement strand
GGTGGCGAGCGCCACGTTCCGGTACCGGCGCAACCGATCCTTGTTCTTGGCGTAGTCGGATATTTCAATAATCCTGCTGACCACCTCCGACGACGGAGTTCCGGCCTTCAACGCCTCATGACTCTCCCGCAGACGCCTTTTCCCCTCGACCCTCTTCCACCACAGCGCGTCCTTCCAAACCGCCAGCTCCTCGCGGCTGTCGAAACTGATGGGAACGATACGCAGCGTGCCGTTAGACTTTGCAAACTCCTCGACCTCGGTCGCTATGTACTTGGGCTTGGCAACGGCCATCGGCGACGCAACTAAGACGAGTGTCTTGCAAGCCCTGATTTTGGAATACAGCGTTGGCGGCGGTTCCTCGCCGGATTCCGTTCCCTTGTGATCGGCGAAGACGGAGTAACCTTCTTTGGTGAGTTCGTTATCCAGGCGGACGACATAGTCCCCACCGTCTTCACGCGAATAAGAGATAAAGATGTCGTCATTGAAGAGAAAGCCGAATGCCATCTTGCTTGCCTCCATTTTTTGTAGGAAGAAATCGGATTACGACAACAAGTTTTCGCATGGGAGCAAGGTTGCCCACTAACAAAGCGGAGGTTCAATAGGGTAACGCTGATGCTCTCGCTGCTTAGCTTCAGAAAAATGTTCCGCAGTGGCCTGGCAATCGGACAAGAACTTCGTGAACGCAGAATTGAGGACCGTCGTTGGAGGAAGCCCTCTTTGAGACATTTAGCAATGCGCTTTTATGCCATTCGCGACGGGAAGTCAATGAGGAAGAGACAAGGATGGAGAGAAGATCCGCGCAATCGAGGGACGGCATTTATCAACGTAAGGATCGCACGGGCTTGGATTAGCTGGTCAGATGCTCAAGGGCCGCCGTCGATATCGAAAAACAGACGCCCAGAACATTACTCAGGCTCGCCACATTAGATCCGGCGAATTGTTGCGGGTTGAGCAGGCGAAGGTCTTAGGATTCTCGCCACCGGGAGAAGAAAGCTTCAAAGCAGTTACCAAAAACCTCTTGAAATAAATGGTAGCGCATACGGGACTCGAACCCGTGATCTCTGCCTTGAGAGGGCAGCGTGTTAACCAACTACACCAATGCGCCAGACAGGTTCGGATTATAGAGACGCATCCGGCGACTCCGCAAGCGGGGGTGAATGAAGCGTGCGAACTACAGAACCGAGCGCGATAGCAGCGGATGCTGGAGTCCTCGACAAATAACAATCAAACTCAGATTTCTTTGCCTGTCTTTGCCCCAACGGGGCTACGTCTTACAGCCCAGGGTTGCCGCGCTTTAGCGGCTACCCTGGGAAAGAAAGCGGATCGAGTCTTCAACCGCAACGCGGTTGCGACCTGATCCTGAATTTCCGTCCGGGGCCTGACGCAACCGCGCTGCGGTTGAGAATTATGACCTTCCCAGGGTAGCCGTCAGAGCCCGACAACCCTGGGCTATAAGACGTAGCACCGTTGGGGCAAAAGACAATTCGAGTCGCTAACTCCAGGCTCGGTTCTGTTAGTTGGTGGGCCCGCGCCCTCTGCATCCGTGCTACGACTTCTTTTCATCTTCCTGCGTCTGTGGATGGGGATCCACACCCAGCGTCCATGACGGTGGGTCGCTCGCCGGAAATGATTCCTCTAATGTTTCGTCAATCTCCTCCTCCGGCATCGTGCGCTCGTCTGACGAGTTAGCTTCACCATTCTGATCCCTGGTGTCTGCCATTTACCTTCGACCTCCTTTTGATTGTTACCGTGGATAACAACCACTTCTTTACGGGACCGCGGGCGTTTCGCCCGCTGCGTGGCCAGGTCGTGCTGAATCTCTGGATTATTCTTCCCCAACAATGCCGGCGAGACGACCGCGGTCCTGGTAAGGGGGCGTTTCGTAAATCTCAACCGACCAACTCTAGATGAATGGAAAATCTTGTCTAAGGCCCGTTTCTGGTGCGATACTGCGCAGCGTTCGCTTTAATATAATCTCTTTTGTCTGACAGACAAGGCGTCGGGGATTCCCGAGCCTGACGATCAACGGTCGACGGTTTATGTCAAAGAACCTCGTGGACGGAACCATCGCGAAAGTTCCTGCCCTTCTGGTTTCCGTCTTTCCTTTTCAACCCAAGCTTCTAAAACCAACCAGGCGAACGACGCAATGAACATCGTTGTGCTGCGAGAATCCTTGCCGGGAGAAGCGCGTGTGGCGCTGATGCCCGAGTCCGTCAAAAAGCTGGTAGCACTCAATGCATCCGTCGTCGTCGAGAGTGGCGCAGGTCTGGGTGCGGCGCGCACGGATGACGACTACCGCGAAGCAGATGCTCAAATTGCAGGTAATCGAGAAGGTCTGTTGGAATCGGCGGACGTGTTGGTTACCGTGAATCGGCCGGGCAACGATGTCTTCGAACAACTGAAAACTGGCGCGGTCGTGCTCGGCTTTCTGCGGCCGCTGGACGAGCCCCAGGCTTTACAGCCGGCACTGGTGAATGGTCTCACCACATTCGCGATGGAGTTAATCCCGCGCATCACGCGTGCGCAGGCGATGGACGCCCTCTCATCGATGGCCACCGTGGCGGGATATAAAGCCGTGTTGCTCGGCGCGTCCCAGATTCCCAGGATGTTTCCTCTGTTGATGACCGCGGCCGGCACTGTGCCGCCGGCGCGTGTGCTCGTGCTGGGCGCAGGCGTTGCCGGACTGCAGGCGATTGCCACCGCACGCAGGCTCGGGGCGGTCGTCGAAGGTTACGACGTGCGCGCTGCTGCAGGTGAACAGGTGCGTTCGCTCGGTGCAAAGTTTTTGGAAGTGGACCTCGGCGGAATCAAGACTGAGGATGCAGGTGGATACGCGGTTGAGTTGTCGGAAGAGGCGATGAGCCGCGGGCGAGATCTGATTGCCGAACATGCAAAGACAGCTGACGTGGTGATAACGACTGCGCAGGTCCCGGGCCGTCGAGCGCCCTTGCTGGTGACTGAAGAAGCAGTGCGCGGCATGAAGCGAGGCGCCGTGATCATCGATCTGGCAGGCGCGACTGGAGGCAACTGCGCACTGAGTGATGCTGACAAGACGGTCGATGTAAATGGCGTCACGATCATGGCGCCGACGAATCTTCCGGCGACCGTTCCGGTCCATGCCAGCCAGCTATACTCGCGCAACGTCACAGCGTTTCTATCACTGTTAATTAAAGACGGGGAGTTGATTATCGATTTGACAGATGACGTTGTGGGACCACCCTGCGTGACACATGGTGGGGAGGTGGTTAATGAGCGGGTCAGACTAAGCAAATCTTGAGTCTCCCGGAAAATTTCCCGCGTGTTGAATTCAGTGTTATATTTGGCACTAAATTCAGTCTTTGAGGAGAGTTCAGATGGCATTTAGTATCTCGGAAGACATTCGACCCATAACTGACTTGAAAAAGCATACGCGTGAATTAATTGACCAGGTACGTAGAACCGGCAGGCCGCTAATTCTCACCGTCAACGGTCGCGCAGACGCTGTGTTGCTTGATGCCAAGACCTACGAAAAACATCTAAAGGCCAGTAATCTGGCGCGGCTTTTGGCAGAAGGTGAGGCTGATATCGCGGCGGGTCGAACGAGACCGATTCGTACGTTCTTACGTGAGTTCAATAATGCCCATAAAGTTTCGAGTTAGGATCTCCGAAACCGCGGAAAGCGATTTTGTCCAGGCCTGGCGATTCATAAGCGAGGAAAGTCCAGAAGGAGCCATGAACTTTGTGCTTCCGTTGGAGAAGCAGGTTTCGACGCTTGAAAATTTTCCAGCACGTTGTCCGCTGATTTCTGAGAACGATCTAATGGGTACCCAGTATCGCCATCTAATTCATGGCGACTACAGAATAATCTTCCGCATCGAGGCAAAAGTCGTGTACGTGGTCAGGTTATTTCATGCCGCTCGCTTGTTGGACGCCGCCGCGTTGGAAGAAGGCTAGTTGATCAATTGACTGAGGTTGCTATGTCTGTCGAGAAACTAATCACTGCATTCTATATTTTTTCACTCGCCGCATTCGTTGGCTATCAGGTGATCTCGCGGGTGCCGCCGCTTCTGCATACGCCTCTGATGTCCGCGACTAACGCGATCTCCGGCATCTCTTTGGTTGGCTCGATTGTCACTGCAGGCGCTGACTACGGCACGGTGAGTACGATTCTCGGTTTCACAGCTGTCTTTTGTTCGACGACAAACGTGGTCGGCGGTTTCGTGATCACGGATCGCATGTTGAAGATGTTCAAAAGGAAACCTGACAACAAAGCAGATAAGAAGTAGAGACGATCCACGAAACACACGAAATGACCAACAGGTGTATAGAGTACGACCTTCAGGTTGCGGCTTGGCGATCAGGCGCGGATAAAGCCTCGGGTACTTCTTCGCAACGACGCAAGCTAAAGCTTGTACTCTATACGCCTGTTCGTTAACGCGTTTTCTAGAGATGAACCTGCGCATTTATTTCATCGAATTCAGTTACCTGCTGGCCTCCATTCTTTTCATTCTCGGCCTCAAGGGATTGAGCCATCCGGAGACTGCCAAACGCGGGATGCACCTCGCGGAGTTTGGCATGTTGATGGCCATCATCGGCACGCTGCTCCACCTCGAAATAGTTACTTACACATGGATCATTCTTGGCCTGGTACTTGGCTCTTTGCTTGGTCTGGCGATGGGCTTCTGGGTGCCGATGACTGCGATGCCGCAGCGGACCGCGCTGTCTCACGCCTTCGGTGCTTTCGCAGCCGCGCTGGTCGGGATTTCTGAATACCTGCGACACGGTGGCCATCTTGAAACGATCACGATGAGCGCACTCGGATTTGAAGTAATGCTCGGCGCGCTGACTACGACCGGAAGTCTTCTGGCCTTTGCAAAGTTGCAGGGGTTGGTCCGCGGGACTCCTTTGACGTATCGCGGGCAGAACATTTTCAACATGGCGCTGCTGGCGACAACGATTGGGATCTTTATCTATTTGATCTTTGTTCCCGGCTCGATGCCGCTTTTCTTTTTCATGGTTGGGCTGGCATTTCTTTTTGGCATCCTTCTGGTGATGCCAATTGGCGCTGCAGACATGCCTGTGGTGATGTCGCTTTTGAATTCGTATGCAGGTCTGGCGTCGGCGGCCACCGGCTTTGTGTTGTCCAACAACGTGCTGATAATCGCCGGCACGCTCGACGGGTTTTCCGGTTTCATCCTGTCTATTCTGATGTGCCGGGCGATGAATCGTTCGATATGGAACGTACTCTTCGGCGCATTTGGCAGCGCGGGAATATCAGCACAATCCGGCGAGCAGCAGGGTGTGATGCGTGAGGTGAGCATCGAAGACATCGCTGTCCAGATGGCCTACGCCAAGCAAGTGGTGTTTGTCCCCGGTTACGGCATGGCTACAGCTCAAGCACAACATGCCGTGAGAGAACTGGCAGACACTTTGGAGAAGCGAGGCGTGACAGTTAAGTACGGCATACACCCGGTCGCCGGACGCATGCCGGGACACATGAACGTCTTACTTGCCGAAGCAAACGTGCCCTATTCATCCTTGTACGAGTTGGAACAGATTAACCCGGAATTTCCAGCGACAGATGTTGCGGTTGTGATTGGCGCCAACGACGTGGTTAACCCGGACGCGCGAGATAATCCGAGCAGCCCGATTGCCGGAATGCCGATTCTCGAAGTTGATCGTGCCAAGTCGGTGGTGGTTCTAAAACGCGGCCAGGGAAAAGGATTCTCTGGTCTCGAAAACCCGTTGTTCTTCAAGGATGTGACCGGCATGCTGTATGGCGATGCAAAGGAAACTTTGACGAGAATGGTGCAGGCGGTGCAGCAAGCGTAAACTGCAGCTCGGGGCAGTAGCCCGACCGTTAGGAAGGGCGTTCTACCCCAGCTTCAAACGCCCTCCCTGACGGTCGGGCTACTGCCCCGAACCAGCAACAGTTAAGGTTGCGGGCGGGTCGTAACTCGTGCCCCACAAAATCCACTGGAGAGAATATGCAAAGACTACTCGCCACTGTTCTGTTGACGAGCGTTCTCGTTTTCAACATCCCATCGGCACTCGCTCAACGCAAGTCTTCAAGAACTCAGAAAGCCGCGCCAGTTTCGCTCGCCACGCAGAGGGGCGCGGATCACATTACCGCCGCGCAGATCCGAGACTATTTGTCCTTCATCGCTTCCGATGTCCTGGAAGGCCGCGACACGCCTTCCCGGGGACTCGATACGGCCGCACAGTTCCTGGCGATGAACATGTCTCGATGGGGACTAAAGCCTGCCGGGGACGACGGCACGTTCTTTCAAAAAATTGCTCTGAGCAGGACCGCGGTCGATAGGACTGAAACGCGAGCGCAAATGAATAATCAAACGCTCGTTCTGGGCGATGATTACATCCCGCTGGCGCGCACCGCCGAAGTTCCGGCGTCACAACTTGTGTTTGCCGGCACCGGATGGCTCATCAAGTCGAAGAATATCGATGCCTACCGTGGGATAGACGCAAAAGGCAAGATTGCGATCGTCTTTTCGCCACCAGAAGGGCTGCCTCGCGGAGTTACCCGGTCAGACATTACCGGCAGGCGAGGCGAAGACTGGATGAATCCTTCTGAGTATGCAATGAAGCAAGGTGCTGTCGGTATCGTTTTTGTTCCCGACTTCCAGTACCTCGCCAACTGGGATCGGAATCGAACTCGCATTACCGAACGAGGGACAACCGTTGTGGAGAAGTTCCAGGCGGCGAGTAGTCCACAGAGTCCTGGCATCGTCGCGGGGCCCCGTCTCACAAATCTTTTGTTTCAGAGCGAGAAACAGAATGCAACGTCGATCTTTGAAGCAGCTTACGGTGGTCAGCCGTTGGAGCCGTTTGTATTAAGCGCGCAAAAGACGCTTTCAATAACTGTCAGAGTAAAGTCGGATGTAGCAGCGACACAGAACGTGGTGGGTGTATTCGAAGGCAGCGATCCTGTCTTGAAGAATGAATACGTGGCCCTCGGCGCGCATTACGATCACGTTGGCGTGGGCATACCCGTTAATGGCGACGCCATTTACAACGGAGCTGACGACGATGCCTCCGGCACGACGGCGCTGCTCGCCATGGCTGAGGCGCTCGCGAAAACAAGCACACGACCCAAGCGATCAGTGTTGTTTGTCTGGCACGCGGGGGAAGAAAAAGGACTGTGGGGTTCGCGTTACTTCACAGACTTCCCCACGATTCCGCTTGATAAGATCGTGACGCAAATCAACATCGACATGATTGGCCGCAGCAAAAAAGAGGGCGATACGAATCCGCGAAACAGTGGACTGTCGGGGCCAAACCAGATTTACGTAATCGGTTCGAAGATGATGAGTACGGAATTGGGCGAATTGACTGAGAGCGTTAATAAGCAGTATCTGAATCTCACGTATGATTTTCGGTACGACGATCCCACCGATTCAAATCGCTTTTTCTTCCGCAGCGATCATTACAACTACGCGCGCAAAGGAATTCCCATAGTTTTCTTTTTCGACGGCGTGCATGAAGACTATCACCGGCCGGGCGATTCACCAGAAAAGATTGATTATCAAAAGATGGAGAACGTCAGCCGCACGATCTACTTGACGCTGTGGGAGATTGCTAACCGGGCGACTCGCCCGAAGGTTGATAAGCCTCTGCCGCCGCAGTTAACGGCAGGCCGGCCGTGAGGTCATCTTCGTCCGACACACTTTAGTTTGTTGTTGTGGTGAGATACACACCCGCTGGAACTCGAGGCGGTCTTTTCCTGGAAGCTGTAAGTTTGCCAACCACCGCGACAAACTAAAGTGTATCGGACACCCATCACTTGCCGCGCTCGGTAACCAGCCGGCGATAGGCTTCGTCGCGAGACAGTCCTAGTTCACGCGCCGCTTTCTTCAATGCCGCCCGGTGGTCCATACCGTCGTTCTCAAACGAATCAACCAGAGCGCTGACCCTCGCGGCTTTCGTCGCTTCCCCGGCTCCTTCCTGAATAACGTCGCGGTCGATAATCAGCACCATTTCGCCGCGAGCGTCCTCTGCAGAAAAGCGCACAGCCAACTCACTCAAACGCCCGCGTGCGATTTCCTCATGAAGCTTAGTCAACTCGCGTGCGACAACCGCCGTGCGTTCGCCCAATACTTCGTGAGCATCTTTTAGACTCGCGGCGATGCGATGCGGGGCCTCATAAAAAATCAGCGTGGCGGGCATCTTCGCGACTTCCTTAAGCCGTGTTCGACGCGCGCCCGAACGCGCCGGCAGGAAGCCACCAAAAAAGAACTCATCGGTTGGTAAACCCGAAGCCACGAGCGCGGTAATCAAGGCACTTGGTCCAGGCACGGGAACCACGCGCGCGCCTCCTTCTATTGCGAGCCTGGTTAGACGAAACCCCGGATCGCTAATACCGGGTGTGCCGGCGTCTGAAACGATCGCTACGTCAGATCCCGACTCAATTAGCTTCAGCAGTTGTGCCGCACGTTCTTGCTCGTTATGTTCGTGATAGCTGACTGTGCGCGTGTTCAATCCATAGTGGTTGAGCAGTTTTCGCGTGTGGCGCGTGTCTTCGCAGGCGATCAGATCAACCTGGCCCAGCAGCCTTACCGCCCGGTGCGTAATGTCTTCGAGATTTCCGATGGGGGTTGAGATGAGATAGAGCGTTCCAGACATGAAGCTATTCTGTCATCAAGCTTCAAAGATGCGAAGGCGGGTAACAGGACGCCACGCGATAGAGCCGGAGCCTAGGAGCCAACGATGTTGTATTGCCCCTTTGGGGCAAGCGTTCAGCCGCGCTACCGCGCAGGGTTCTGCAATGGCGTGCGAAAGCCCCGTCTCACTCTTTCGAATAAGACGGGGCTTCGGCTGTCTACCTGTCTTCCAGCTAAGGACCGACAGACTGGAAAGTCTGTCTTACCTTATGGACGGGTCGGAAAGGGTATTCTCCTCCACCAGTCGTCATTGTTGTTTCGGCGACGGTCGTTCCGATAGGTATCGTCGTTGTAGCCGTAGCTGCCGAAAGCGTTAGCGATCACATTCAATTCGCGTCGAATCTCCGACCACAGCGCTCCAACCCGGCTGTTGTTTCCGCGGCCGAACCCAACTCTTTCGAGCTGCCGAGCTTCCTGTAAAACCCTCTGTGCTTCATCGCGGCTGCGATCGTGATTTCGTCCGTTGCCGAAGCTCGACTTGAGATCGCCAACAGCATCCCGAAACTGGTTGGCCTCGGCGTTGATTTGATCTTCGCGCCGCGTACCGTCCCTGCGGCTGCGATCCAAATTACGATCTACTTCTCTTTCAAAGTCTTTGGCCAACCGATCTAACCGGTGAATAGAATCGCGCAGAGAGCGATCGTCGTATCTGCCATTTCGCCGATAGTCATCGTTGCGGCGACCCCACGGATCATATGTGCCTTGAGCGGCTGCCAGCGCCGGTAAGCAGAGAGCCATCACCGTAGCCGCAAAAATCGATAACTTCAAAGTGCGTCGGTTCGTCATTAGTAACCCTCCTCAAATCTCTTTAGTGCGGACCACACTCGAAGAGTTTTCTTGCCGGTGTTGGTCTGCCTGTTTTAGGCCGCTCGAGCCGGGGACACCTATGTACGTCGAGCGCCTGCCGCCCTCGGAATTGGCAACCATCGTGCCTAAAACCGGGTTGAGGCTTTTGGGCATAATTAACCGCTTTAAAACGCCGTTTTTATGCGGGTTGAATTATTTTTTCGTTCGCGATGGTTCGGAAAACGTGCACCCGCCTGCGGAAATGGTTAGCGGCGCATGAATGGTTTGGATGGCTGATTCAGGAGGATGGAAACGTGACGTCGCAGATCTGCTTCATTGACTTCCCGAAACCCCTGGTCGTTTTCTTGCACGATCCAGCGAGGCGTGCCGGTGGGATCGAGAATAAGTCGCAACTCCTCATCTACCGACTTCCTGCCGAAGTGCTTAATCTTCCCGCAGGCAAGCCCTCCTCCGCGAATAAAGCCATCGCGTGGCGTCCGTGGCCAACCTACTTCAACTGATAATCTTCGCACTCCATTTTCCAGGTTTATGCGAGGCCCAACCATGGTCGCATTTTCGATTTTGAACCGGTGCGTGTCGTCCCTTGTAAGTTGAAGAGAGCCACCGGCGCGATTGGCCTCGCCAGCGACAGTTGTGAAAGTTGTTAGCAACCAGTCGGAGGCCACCTTTCTGTGAAGGTCGTTGGAATTGCGTAAAGCGAGGTACTCGGACAGGTCAGTCCTTCCGGCGGCGCGAGCTCGAGATTCCGCTTCGGCAAGCGCAATAGTCCAGGCTTCATCGAGTTCACTCATAAAAATTGTAGGGGTGTCCCTCCGTGGGCACCCCAGTTTCCGCGGGGTTCGGGGGGCGCCCACGGAGGGACGCCCCTACAGATTGGCAAACGACCTTTTTGACCCTCCTCGCTCGTCAAAAGCAGGCGATGTTATCATGGGCCGCGCATACGTCTCCCATTTCGACCATGAACGCTTTCCCGATCAGGCGTTCTCCACGTTCCATCGTCTTAACAGAGAGTTTCAAAGAATGAGTTTATCAGCCCACCGGATGCCCAGATTGATTTCGCTTTTAGCTTGCACATTGGCCTTCTTCCTTTGCGGGGAATCCAGTCAGTTTGCCCAAGGCCAAATTGAAGTACCGGCCCGAACGGGTTACGTAAACGACTTTGCGGGCGTCGTGGATGAGAAGACCAAACTTCAACTCACTAATCTGCTCGAGAACCTGAAGCAAAAAGCCGGGATCGACTTTGCGGTGGTGACGGTCCCGTCGATCGCGGGTAAGGACATCTTTGGTTTTTCACGACAGGTTGCCATGGATTGGAACGTCGGCGCACGCGCAACTAAAAACAAAAGTCTTCTGCTGGTCCTGGCTATAAATGAAAAGGAATCAATCACCCAGTTTAGTCGCTCAGTGCAGGGCGATCTGCCTGAAGCTATTTTGGGAGAGATGAGCCAGCGTATGAAAGCGCTCATCAGTGCCGGCGATTTTGGTGGGGGCTTGAATGCGGGAGTTCACCACTTCGTGAGTTCGATGGCTCAAAAGTTGGCGATGAATGTGGCGGATTTTGAATCCGCACCCAGCAGTGTGGCGATACAACCGCCTTCGACAGATCAACCAGTAAACGAACCCGCCGTTGAAGAAAAGGCGCCGGCCACAAAAGCAGTGCGACCCAGGGTGGTCAGGGCGACGCCAACGCCAGAGGCTGAGGTCGCTGAGGCAAAGCCTGTGGACCAGCCGGCGCCGGCCGCAAAGGATCCGATAAAGATTGAGGCCAGCA
>DASQKG010000104.1:0-20614 GCA_035630655.1 Pyrinomonadaceae bacterium | reverse complement strand
GGCGAATGGCGACGCAACTCCTTCAGAGTTGCGTCTTCTAAAAATGAATGCCTCTTTCCCAGGGTTGCCAAAGCGCAACCCTGGGCTGGAGCTAGCGAACGCTTTCAGCGTTATTCACTCGTACCTTCAGTTTTCACACAGTCTCGGTAGCGGGTGGGTGGGCCGCCCGTCAGCGAGATCAGCTGGTGAATACTATTAGTTGGGGCAAAAGAAAATGCCGGCCGGTTTTCACAAATCCTCAATCGCGCTCGGTCCTGCATCCCCTTCCAGTGGCCTGATTGCATGGTCTGTTTGCGGCTCGTATACTGACAAACGGAATCCTTAACACCATTCAGCAGGACTCTATGCCGATATACGAATATGAATGTGTGAAATGCAAGTCGCGCGTCGAGGTGTTTCAAAAGATGAGCGCCAAGCCTCCGGCCAAGTGTAATAAGTGTGGAGGCCGTTTGGAAAAGCAATTGTCAGCGCCGGCGATTCAGTTTAAGGGCTCAGGTTGGTATGTAACTGACTACGCAGGGGCCGGGAGGAAAGCAGCGGAGAAATCCGAGCGCGAAGCAACCGTTCCCAGCGAATCGAAATCAGACAAGACGGAGAAGAAAACCAAAGAGAGCTCCCCAGCCAACAAAACTTCCGAAAAGGCTTCCACACCAAAATCCAAAGGTGATTGAAGCACCATAACAGGTGATGTCGCAGTCACGCTTCGAGCCAACACCGAAAGCCGGATCAGTCCCTCAACCGCTTCGCGCGTTTTTTAATTGCGCGCTCGGGTTAGCTCTGGTGCTGGGGATCTGCTCCGTTGGCATGGGCCAGGCAGGCCGCCGTCCGTCAACAACAAACGATGCCGGCGTTCTCGTTAACGTTGTGGCGAAGCGCACTGACAGTTCCCAAAAAGCAATTACTGCTCGCCAGCTGGCTATCTACGACAACGGCATCGAACAAATCATACGAAACCTTACCCCGGATCCATCACCAGCGCGCATTGTCCTGCTGGTAGACAATTCCCTGACGTTGCGTGCCGACATAGAAAAGCTCGAGCAGGCTGCAAGGGAGTTTGCGTATGAAATCTACGAAGGCGACAAGTTGTTAATCGTTGGCTACGACGAGCAGGCGGAGATTGTTGCCGATTGGACGGACGACGCGAAGTCGATTGAATCGTCGTTGAAGTTGTTCAGAAAAAAGGGACAACCACACCTGTTCGATGCGGCGACAGCGGTTATCGATCAGGCACTGCGGGCCACACCGGGACAAAAGCGCGTGATAGTTGTGATCAGTGATGGATTGGACCGCGGCAGCAAAACCACCTTCGACAAAATTCTTGCCGAACTGCAGAAACTCGACATCACTGTTTACGCGGTCCAGGCCCAGGATCGTACGCGCGGGGCCATTCGCAGGGATGTGCCAAAGCCGAAGCAGGTCATTGACAAGCTGGTAGAGGGAACGGGCGGCGCGATCTTCTCGATTGAGGAACCCGCCGTCGCCGCCAAAGCTATCTGTGATGAGTTAAGAAAAAACCGCTACGTTCTATCCTACGTTCCGTCCAGTGCTCCATTTGGCGAGCTGCGAAATCTCCTGGTTGTGGGTGACGAGGGGATCACAGTGCGTTCGAAGACAGCCCAACAGCCTAACTAGCTCCTACAGAACCGAGCGCGGTAGCGCCGGATGCAAAAGCTCGGTTCTGTAAAATCCACGCTTCTCTGAACTTCATTTCTTTTTACGCGAGTATAAGTAGAACAACGTAGCGATGATCAGCACAACTAAACTTTCCATGAAGATGAAGAAGCGAGGAACAAAGGTTCCATCTTCATCGTGCGAATCCGAATAAGCGACAAACGTTCCGAGGATCAGCCCAGATGCCAACCAGATAAGTTGTCGCTTTCGGTCCCACACGTTATCCGCAGATTGTTATTTCAGTAGTCCGGTGAGCCAGTGCATGATGTTCAAAACCAGCTGTTTGTTATCGCTGCCGGGAACATTCATCCCCATTGGCCGATTTTGAGGACCGCTAACCTGTGCGGAAAGCATCGCAGCTTCTCCCATCATAACCACGCGGCCTTTGCCAAACTTGATTGCCAATCCCTGCGATTGTCCTGCGACTGAAACGCTCTTTTCGGCCGTCCGATCGGCCGAGTCTATTGCCGTGTCTGAGAGTTTCAAGAATGGGCTCGCACCTTCACCGCCCTTGAGGGCCTGGCCGGTGAAAGTTTGCACTCGATCAATTCTTTCTGTCTGGTTACGCCCTTGGGTGATTGGGTGATCCAGCAATAACTTGTTCTCTCTGGAAAAAATGAGAGCACCCGGGGCATCTGGCTGGGAGTGGTCCGGATCTCTCACCCACCCTTTGCTCATCGTGACGTTGAATCGCTTTGCAAAACTCGCAGCCGCACCGCCAAACGGCGCGTGGTCCGCGATCAGCAGCAGAGAACCTCCGCCCCGCACCCAATCACGAACGGCATCCGCCTCTTCGTCGGTGAATGCAGGTTGATCGGCGCCGTCGTCGTCCATGTCTTCGGCGCCCAGGGCATTCGCAATCACCAGGACCTTGAATGTCTTGAGCAACTCCTTGGCAAAAGGCTTGCGGTTCACTACCACCTGGTAGCCGTCACTAAAAAGCAATTCAGCGAAAGGCTTGTAACGGCCAGACGCAGTGTGGAAATTATTATGCGCCTCATCGAACAACACACGAGGGTAGTTTTTCGAGTAAGCCGGTTTTTCAACGCGGGTGTTGAAGTGAACATCGGCCATTTGCTGGCCCAGCGCGGTCACGCCCACCGATAAAAGCAGTGCGCAGCTCAGAGAATAAAGAGCAATTCTAGCAATCATAGGTTCTTTCAGTTGGTAATTGCGCATAACAAACAATGCAGAAGGTCCGTTTAGAGAGCGGACTTGTCCGCACCACCGCGGGCACAAGTGCCCTATCTAAACGAGGCAGGACAAAGACCACGTCAGCCAAAGAGGTCGACTACGCATTAGATATTGTTCCGCAGTCTCTCCAGCCGCTCCGCCGCCAGCTGAAGTGTCTCGTCTTTCTTACAGAAACAGAATCGCACCTGCTGCGCGCCTCGCTCGGGAACGCTGTAGAAACTCGATCCAGGAACACACGCAACTCCCACCTCACGAATAAGATGTTTCGTAAACTCAACATCGTCGGCAAAACCAAACTTCGAAATGTCGGTCATGATGTAGTAAGCGCCGTCGGGGCTGAATGTGACGAACCCGGCATTTTCAAGGACAGGTAAAAGCAGATCGCGTCGACGCCGGTATTCAGCCTGCAGGTGATCGTAGTAAGAAGCGGGTAAAGAGAGCGCATAAGCGCCCGCAGCCTGCAGTGGCGCCGCGGCGCCGACAGTTAAAAAGTCGTGGACTTTGCGAATTGCGCTGGTGATGTCAGGCGGAGCGATGCAGTAACCCACGCGCCAGCCGGTAACAGAATAGGTTTTCGACATCGAGTTAACGATGACAGTGCGCTCGCGCATTCCCGGCAGTTGGGCCATTGAGATGTGTGCAATCTCAGCGCCCTCACGCGGAAAGATGATGTGTTCGTAAATCTCGTCGGTGAAGCACAGCGCGTCAAACTCCTGGCACAAGCCCGCGATGAAATCCATCTCATCGCGAGTGAAAACCTTGCCCGTAGGGTTGTTTGGATTGCACAGAATAATTGCTCGCGTCCTGGCGTTGAAAACTGACCGCAACTCTTCGCGGTCGAAAGTCCAGTCAGGCGCGCGCAACGGAACATAACGCGGACTTGCGTCGGAGAGGATGGCATCCGGCGCATAGTTTTCATAAAACGGTTCGAAAATGACCACTTCGTCGCCGGGATCGACCGTGGCCATCATCGACGCAATCATTCCTTCAGTTGAGCCGCAGGTTACAGTGAGCTCGGTTTCAGGATCGACATCGAGTCCCAGATACCACTTTGTCTTTTTAGCAATTGCTTCACGAAAGTCGCGCGCGCCCCATGTGATTGCGTATTGATTAATGTCGTCTTCGATGGCTTTCATCGCCACGCGCTTGATGTCTTTCGGCGCCGCGAAATCAGGAAAGCCCTGGGAAAGATTCACCGCGCCGTGTTTGAGCGCCTCGCGCGTCATCTCACGAATGACAGACTCGGTGAAAAGACTTGCCTTTTGCGAGACGCGGCCGTGTTTAGTAAATGCTGGAGTTGTCATGAGAGTTCTTGCGTTACTCACTAACAGTTTGCGTTACATGCGCCGAGTCGCTTTGCTGCCAACTTCAAAACTTCTGTGACCTGCGCGTTCCAGTATGACCAATCGTGTTTGCCCGGAAGCTGACGATACTGGTGTTGTATTTTTCGTTGCAACAGTATCTCGGCAAGCACGCGGTTGGATGGGAACAGCGGATCTTCTGTGCCGCAATCGAAGTAGACGTAAGGCAAGGCAGAGATTTTTTCTGCCGGCACTTCGCGAAACAACTTGAGAACGTCGTTGGCAGGCCGTTTCGGATTGTCCTCCGCGCCAAAAACCGGCAAGAGCGTCTTCCATATCCACTGAAATTGCGCCATCTCAGCTTCTTTCCATGAAGTGACATCAAAAGCGCCGCTCATCGATCCAACAAGGGCAAACGTCTGCGGATGTTTCACTCCAAACTTCAGCGCGCCGTAACCTCCCATCGAGAGTCCTGCGATTGCGCGCCCCTCGCGTGTTTCGACCGTACGATAACGCCGCTGCACGTCGGGAAGCAATTCATCGATGATGTAGGTTTCGTATTTGTCCGACGGTACGGAGACGCTGTCTGTGTACCAACCGTCGTTGCCTTCGGGCGTGACGATGATCAAGCCATATGGCGCCGCGTGATCGGCTAGTTTGCTTCGGTCGAACCAGTTGTTGTAGTGACCTGTCAGACCGTGCAGAAGGTAAACCACCGGATAACGTTTCGCCTTCGACGCGGGCTGATCGTAGTCAACCGGCAACAGCACGTTGTATGGCAGCGTCTTTCCCACCAGCTTGCTCTCGAATTGAATGGTCTTAACGCGAGGGTCCTGCGGTGTGGGTGTGGGAGTAGCCTTTGTTGCTTGTGCTCCAGCAGGACGCGGCGTCGCAGGTTGCTGCGCATATGCAGTTAGCGCAACCGTCAGGGCTATTAACAGGAGCGCGCGAGTATGTTTCGTCATTCGCTTTGCTCGTCGCTGAATATGGTCGTCGGGCTAACGGCTGTAATGTCCGTGGACCTCTTGAAATCCCCAGCGTTGAAGGTCAACAAATGCGTGAGGTCGTGCACACTCATCGCCGCCACAAGTCTTGCGTCGTGAGCTTGTTTACCAGCTACTTTGTTTTTGAGCACGATTCTTTCCCACTCCGAAAAAATGTCAGGAGTATCAGGAAGTAGCGCAAAGAGCATTTTCGGAGTGGTCACTTCTACTTCCGCCCGGGCAATGGTTAGTCCCAACCCATTGTTAGCAACAGGCCGAGTAGCAACAGCCCAAAAATTCGATCAAGTTTTGTGGGAAAACAGAAAGTAACTCACCGGATTGTCGTAGGCGGATCATTGCGTCCAGTGCCACTTGCTGCGCGGGATGGCCGACATCAATGCTTCGTAGCAGAACATTGGTGTCCACTGCGTAACTCACAACTGAGAGTCTTCCCTCTCACCATAGATGCCTTCGCGGCTGATGGCTTCTTCTGAGAGTCTTGGATGGGATGGCCTGCTAATATTGACCCACTCGCGCAAGGCCTTTTCCCATTCCTCAGCGGTAGCTGTTTCATGGAATGGCCATCACCGCCGCGTCCCACGTTAATCTCAATCACAGCCTCGAGAAACCTTTTAAGTGGCAAGCCTCTCTCCGCTTCATCGGAGAGGGGCGGGGCCTGGATGTCATCGTGGCTGTTCATAAATTCCCGCCACAATCGCACACGTTCTTCGGGCGACAATTTTGAACTCGGTTGCGTGCTTGCAACCC
Source organism: Pyrinomonadaceae bacterium (assembly GCA_035630655.1). Lineage (GTDB taxonomy): Bacteria > Acidobacteriota > Blastocatellia > Pyrinomonadales > Pyrinomonadaceae > PSRF01. Next base: position 14,697 of record DASQKG010000104.1, on the reverse strand, counting down.
GCCGCTCTAATTCGCGGTTGACGAACTCTTCGGTCGACAAACCGCTAGCCTGAGCCCGCGCGCCAAGTTCTTCTTCCAAATCCGGCCTTAACGTGATTGTCATAGCGGACTAATTCTAGCACCGCAGGTCGATGGCCGCCACGACTCGAAATCATTCTTCGCTTTGTAACATCGGGACACGCACGCCCTTTTCACTAGCGGCTTTCGCGGCTTCCTCGTAACCCGCATCGACATGGCGCGCGACGCCAAGACCGGGATCATTTGTCAGCACGCGATTGAGCCTCCTGGCCGCCTCGTCTGTGCCGTCCGCGACCGATACCTGACCGGCATGTAATGAGTAGCCGATGCCCACACCGCCGCCGTGATGAAACGAAACCCAGCTCGCGCCGCTCGCAGTGTTGAGAAGAGCGTTCAGAATGGGCCAATCGGCCACGGCATCCGATCCATCTTTCATGCCTTCTGTTTCGCGGAAAGGCGACGCCACCGAACCCGTGTCAAGATGATCGCGTCCGATGGCGATCGGCGCTTTCAGATCGCCGCGTTTCACGAGTTCATTAATCGCTTCACCCATCTCGGCGCGCTCGCCGTAACCAAGCCAACAGATGCGCGCCGGGAGACCCTGGAATTGAATGCGGTCGCGCGCCAGACGCAGCCAACGATTCAGAGTAGGATCGTCGGGAAAAAGTTCAAGCGCCAGATCGTCAGTCTTTTGAATATCACTCGGATCACCGGACAGCGCGACCCAGCGAAATGGACCTTTGCCTTCACAGAAGAGCGGGCGAATGTACTCAGGCACGAAACCGGGAATCTCAAACGCATCCTTCACGCCTGCATCCAACGCCATCTTCCTGATGTTGTTACCGTAATCAAACGTAACGGCACCTGCGCGTTTCAAAGCGAGCATTGCTTCAACATGCCGGGCCATCGATTCCATCGACAGCTCAACATATTTTTCGGGGTGGGCTTTACGGAGATCCGCCGCCTCATCGAGTGTTAATTTCGCCGGCACATAACCATTCAAAGGATCGTGCGCGCTTGTCTGATCAGTAAGCGCGTCAATCTGTACGCCACGGCGAACCAGCTCGGGAAGTAGTTCCGCGCAGTTTCCCACTAAACCGATTGATACAGCCCGCTTCTGTTCTCGCGCATCCTCGACGATCTCCAACGCTTCGTCGAGCTTCAACGCCAGACGATCACAATAGCCGGTTGTTACCCGCCGCTCGATGCGCGCCGGATCCACGTCAATTCCCAGAAAAACGGCGCCGTTGAGCGTGGCAGCAAGTGGCTGTGCGCCACCCATACCTCCCATCCCGCCCGACACGACGAGCTTCCCACTGAGGTCGCCTCCGAAGTGCTTGTCGGCCATCGCGGCAAACGTCTCGAAGGTCCCCTGAACGATCCCCTGCGTGCCGATGTAGATCCAACTGCCGGCAGTCATCTGGCCATACATCATCAGGCCCTTGCGCTCCAGTTCATGAAAATGTTCCCAGTTGGCCCACGCGCCAACCAGATTGGAGTTGGCGATCAAGACACGGGGCGCATACTCATGAGTCCGAAAAACGCCAACGGGCTTTCCGGATTGGACCAGCAAAGTTTCATCGTTCGCGAGTTGTTGCAGCTCGCGAACGATCGCATGAAACGACTCCCAGTTGCGCGCGGCCTTTCCTGCGCCGCCATAGACGATTAGGTCCTGCGGCCGCTCGGCAACATCGGGGTCGAGGTTGTTCATCAGACAGCGCAACGCGGCTTCCTGATGCCAACTCTTGCAACTCAGATTTGGACCGCGCGGTGCGCGCACTGTTTTGGGCATGGGCATCAGCGCGAAAGGCGCGAAATGTAATAGCCTGGGGCGGCGCCCCAGGCCGGAATCAATTGAAGCTCCTTAGCGCTGAAAGCGCGAAATGTTGTTGGAAGCTCCACCACTGCTTTGGAAGTGACTTTCGATCTCGCGCCTTCAGCGCTTCCAAAACTCATTGGACTAACACCCACGGCGTTGCCCTGGGCTATTACATTCCGCGCCTTTGGCGCTGAGACGGATTAGTTAGCCGCCCCAGAGCTTGTTGAAGAAGCCGCCACTTCCGCCCGCTTCGCGTTTGGTCAGTTGTTCCAGTTCGCCGGAATCGAGCCAAACGCCGCCACACTTGTCGCAGATGTCGATCGACACTTCATCGATCTTATTTTCATTCAGAGTGCCACCGCAGCGCGGGCAAGTCATCGCAGAGGTGGCGGCAGCCTTCGCCTCTTCCGACACCTTCATTTTCTCCCGCAGCTTTTCGATCGCTTCCTTATTCTTGCGGTGAAAATATTCCTCTTCCAAACCCTGCCTTCGTTTATCAAATGCGTCCGACATTTAGGTTCCTCCCCGTTATGTTTTAAAAGCACGATATCTGCGAAGCCAACGTAACGCAAACTGTTAGTTTGCGGACCGTTGATTCCAAGACCCCGTCGTTCGATCGACCCTCTACGTTCGATCTAATCTCTCTTTGGTGACGTCCGCAAACTAACAGTTTGCGTTACCAACAGTTGGCATTACAAAAGCGAGTCAAACTCGCCTTCTTGAATTGCTTCAACAATCTTTTCAATATCCTGCGACATCGAGCGATCGGCCGTCAGCTTGGGCACGCGTGCCCGCACAATCTCATATGCGGCCTTGGCTCCTCGCCCGGGAGCCATTCCCTCGCGAAACTCCAAACCCTGTGCGGCAGTGATCAACTCTATCGCCGTCGCCTGTTCTGCAAGCTCAGCGATCGATCTTAATTTCGTTGCGGCGGTCATCCCCATTGAAACATGATCTTCTTTGCCGCCATCGGTCGGCACATTATCTACACTTGCAGGATGTGCCAGCACCTTGGCTTCGCTTAGAAGCGCCACCGCCGTCACCTGCAGCATCATGAATCCGGATGCCGTGCCTGCGTGCTCAGTTAGAAACGGCGGCAAGTCTTCGTTTGAGTCGGGGTTTACTAAACGATCAATTCGACGTTCAGTAATGCTGATCAGATCAGTAAGCGCTATGGCAGCATAGTCAAACGCCAGAGCCAGCGGTGCGCCGTGGAAATTGCCGCCGGAAAGCACTTCTCCCGTTTCAGCGAAAACCAGCGGGTTGTCCGTTGCACTGCCGGCTTCGATCTCCACAATTTCCCTCGCGTGGGCCAACGCTCCACGGACTGCGCCGTGCACTTGCGGCATGCAACGCAAACTGTAGGCATCCTGTACACGTGGGTCGTCCGTCAGATGCGAGTTTCTGATTTCACTACCTTCCATTAGTTCGCGCATATGAGCAGCGACTGACGTTTGATGGGGATGCGGTCGTGCTTCGTGAATGCGCTTATCAAAAGCGACCGGTGTTCCGCGCAAGGCCTCGAGGGACATGGCGCCCGCAACGTCCGCCAGGCGAGTCACGCGCTCAGCCCGGTAAAGAGTGAGAGCACCGACGGCGCCCATGGCCTGCGTTCCGTTCAAGAGCGCCAGGCCTTCTTTAACCTGAAGTTTGAGCGGCTCTATTCCAGCTCGTTGCAGCGCTTCACCTCCGGCCAAACGCGCTCCTTCATAAAAGGCTTCGCCTTCACCGATAGTTGCGAGTGCCAGATGGGCCAAAGGCGCGAGGTCGCCACTTGCGCCCACAGAGCCTTTCTCAGGTATCACAGGAGTGACACCTCGTTCGAGCATCGCTGCGAGCGTGTCTATAAGAACGGACCGCGCGCCGCTGAGACCGCAGGCCAGGACATTCGCGCGTAACAGCAGCATCGCCCGCGACTCAGCTTTAGAAAGGGGGTTTCCTAACCCGCAGGCATGACTCCGAACCAGGTTTAACTGCAAGTCAAGCAGCTTGTCGCGATCGATGCGAACATCCGACAACTTTCCAAAACCTGTGTTGACTCCGTAAACAGTAAGGTTTTCTTCAACGATCCTCTCCACTACCTTGCGGGCGGCCTCGACGCGCTCGCGGGCGTCTTCCGAAAGAGTCACTTGCTCAAGGCCGTTTGCAACGGCCACAATTTGAGCCAGAGTTAATCGTTGTCCGCGCAGTTGAATCATAAAAAGACAGAGGTCAGAGAACAGACGTTAAAACGCCGAGAGCAGAAGCCGTAGTTCAGAATGACGAAAGTATTGCTCCAATCAGACTTCTGACTTCTGACTTCTGACTTCTGGCCTCTGACCTCTGACCTCTGTTCAGACCTTTACCGTTGCGTCTCTATCTGGGGTTTCTGAAATATCGATTCGTCGCGAGTCTCTATCCGGTGTTTCGCTGATGTCTATCTTGCGAAATTCACCGGTGGTAGATCCGCGCACGCGCTGCCGAGCACGCTTGGCCCTCGCGGTCGTGCGACGCGACGCGGCCGCTGCAGTTCTCGTCCAGTTCGTCATCCTTTTTAAGGGCCGTAACGAGAACTGGTGCTGCGGCAACACCTCTCCGGTGGCCTCGCGCAAACGCACTGTGCCAATGGCGAAGATTGCAATGCCTGCGTTAAAGATCACTCCGACCACAAACACCAGCCATCCAGGCACGAGCCCAACGGTTGCGCGATCGATAAAGGCGTCGAAATCACGAGCCGGCAGCGGATGCAAATAGACCTTTAGGTTCCAGCTCAGCGCGAGCAAGGCGAATATCCAGAGATAATTTCGCCGCAAGCGCCTTCCCACCGCTTCCCACTCGGTAATGGTGAAATGGGGAGTGATTAGATCGGAGGCGAGGTGTTCGGCCCAGGCTTCATCCGGCGGCACACTTTCGGGCGCGAGCATCTGTGCAAAGTAACCCGTCTCGATCACCCGCACACGGCTGGACCAGATTTCGTAATAACGATAACGGCGCGCCTCCATCAGTAGAAAGATGGCCACCAGGATAGAGTTTATGGGAATGACAAAATGGGCGTTGGTTGCCGAACCGAACACGAATGACAAAGTTGCGCCGGCCGTCAGCACTGCCCAGTTTGTAGTCGTGTCCAAACGATTACGCCAGGTGTTTGAGCGCTGCACTTCCCCGCGATAGAAGTGGATCATCGCGGTGTTAAATTCACCGGGCGACATACGACGCATCATCGCCGCCGGGGTTTGCATTCTTTCCGTCCCCGTAACTTCAGACGGCGCGGCAGGGCGCAAACGCGACTGCATGCGTTCGCCTGATAATGAAGTTCCTTTTTGCTGGGCGTCGGTGGTCATCAACCTGAACGATTGAGAGCCGGAGGAGAGTGGAAGCATCCCGACTCAGAGCGAATAATATAGCACGCGTTTGAGACTCGTCTGTAGTTGAGTTGTTTGAAAGAGGTCTGATTCTGTCATGCAAGCTGACGGTTTTAAGCTTGATTTACCTGCATGACTCGCGCTGATGACCACTCGCTTGACAGTGTTTGAGCGCGACACCTATAGTTGATTTTCCCGCTGTTTGCGCAATGTTTCAATCATGAAGGCCGCCGAAGAAAGAGAAATGGACGCAGAATGGATGCGTCAGGCGGTGGCTGCGGCACATGATGCGCGCGAACGTGGCGAAGTTCCGATTGGCACATGCATCGTGGCCGACGACAAGATCGTGGCGGTGGCTGGGAACCGGACCATCACTGATCAGGATCCAACCGCACACGCGGAGATCGTCGCCCTGCGAGAAGCGGCGCGCAGGGTGGGCAACTATCGAATTACGAACGCGGTGGTTTACTCCACGATTGAGCCCTGCGTAATGTGTGCCGGCGCTTTAATCCAGGCGAGAGTAAAACGATTGGTTTATGGCGCGCGCGATGAGCGAGCCGGAGCAGTCGAATCGCGATTCGGAGTTTGTGATACTGATTTTCTGAATCACCGAATCGAAGTCAGGTCCGGCGTGTTGGAACACGAGTGCCGGGAGATAATGCAGGAGTTCTTTCGGGCGCGGCGGGAAAAGCAGATGCCAGATGCTTGATGTTAGGTGTCAGCCGTACGTGGCCGTCACGACCTGCTGACATCCGGCCTCTGACTTCTGACATCTGTTTTTGGAGAGGTCGCATAGTGGATTAGTGCACCGGTCTCGAAAACCGGAGTGGGTGAAAGCCCACCGTGGGTTCGAATCCCACCCTCTCCGCCATCAGGAACGGTGACAAGTGACGAGTGACAGGTGAAAAGGAAGAGTACCGGTTCGCCCTTGTCACTTGTCACCTTTTACTTGTCACGGCCTTCGGAGAGGTGCAAGAGTGGTTGAATTGGCAGCACTGGAAATGCTGTGAACGGGAAACCGTTCCGTGGGTTCGAATCCCACCCTCTCCGCCAGTTTATCGAACATAGGTTACAATGAAACATCGCCCCTCACCTGATCATCGCTAAACAAAATTATGAGGTCTCGTTTCATTCCTTTCGCAGTTACACTCAGTCTTTTAAGCGCGATTGTGTTTGTTGAAGGCGTAGCAGCGCAGTCCCGGGCGGCTCGCAAGCGGCCCAGAGGATCCATCTGCGGGAATCCGAAGATGGCGTGCAAGACGACGGCAACTTTTAACCCGAATGATTTGCCTTTTCGTGTTCCACAGGAGTCCGTGATCTTTGATACGGAGCTTTTTTATGCGGTTGTACTGAAGAGCGTGACCGCCAGGGAAGACGATTGCGATACCTTTGTCCCTGAAACTGAGCGGCTGCAAACGCAGGTCTTGTTTCCGGATCGAAAGGTTTTCGCCTCGAGATGTGTAGATATCGAAAATCTGTTTTATACGAATGTAGATCCCAAATATCGCATCATGGCAGTCTATGGAGGTACGTCGCTCCCGGAAGCGAAGCGCGTGCTCGAGACAGTTAAGGCTACGGGAAAGTTTCCCGGCGCCTACATTCGCCGTATGCGAACAGGCTTCAATGGCACCTAAGTAGAGTAAACATCCCTGGCTCATTCTTCCCCCGGAGTAAAGCAGGCGTTAACGAGGGAGGATTTCAATGGATGATAAACTAGCCACCGAAGAAGCCAGACGATCCGTACAGCATGAGTCTGTGAAAGCGCAGGTGGAAGGCGAGGTCCAGTCCGAGATTGCAGACCAGGCGAGCGTGCCCGCAGCGGGAGAGCCACAAAGGATCCAGCAAGTTGCCGGAGATTTTCGCTCGAAGGCCGTTGATGAAGTAATCGACACCGAGAGAGAAGTTGAGCGCGGGCGTGGCGCTGCCAGGGTCTCCCAGGTTATCGATTACATCTTTTACGTGATCTACGGTCTGTTAGCGATGCGATTTCTTCTCGCATTGCTGGCCGCGCGCAGCTCCGCGGGGTTCGTTAAGTTTATCGTCGCAGTTACCTACCCGTTCTACGAGCCTTTTAGAGGAATTGTGGCGAGTCCGCGTACAGGCGAGGGGCACACGTTGCTGCTGCCGATTGTTGTTGCGATAATCGCTTACGTGCTTCTGCATCTCGCGATTAATGGCTTGCTGAGGATGCTGGCTCATCGTAAGACGGCGATTTAAACCATTGCCAATTTCCGTTGCCAATTGCCTATTGGCAAGAACAGTCGAAGCCTTCTTTCAGGGTCAACGACTTAGCAGTGCCCGATAGAACAAATCGGCAATTGGCAATCGGAGATGTTTTGACAAGTTATCAGACTTCGGGCTCCGCACAACGGCGGTTTTCGTGAACCCCGCCAGACCGGGAACGGAGCAACGGCAGCGAAAACCCTGTGTGTTGCGGGTAAGTCCGGAGTCTGGCCAAATCGAGGGGTGAATAGCGCCACACAATAGTTGCCCTCCACTTGCGACAGCGCTTTTCACCCTTCAGCCTTATCTTTTGTTTCCCAGATGGAAAGTCCGTCCCACCACTGAGGAGTAATTCGCATGAAAAGGATCTTCGCCGCCACGTTATTTATCGCCGGACTTTCAATCATTTCGAGCAGTGCCTTCGCGCAGTCCGAGTCGCGCGATGACGTGCTAAAGCAAATCGAAATCAAGAGAGCCGAGTTGGCGGTTTTGGAAAAGCAGATACTTCAGCCGTCCGAACAGGATCGCCTTGCTTACACAGATTTCCTCAGCCAACCGAAGACCGGAATAGTTCGCCTGATGCCGCGAGAGAAGTACGACGATAACGCTTACAAGGATATGAAAAAACCGAGTGTGACGATTAGGGGCGGCGGCGCCTTCTATTCCTTTAGTCGTGATTCACACGACTACAACTCGGGTTCGCCGGAAATCTTGTTGGAGAGGGGACAGCTCTCCGTAGGCTTTGCTGGTGGGGATTATGGAATACTGACCACCCTCGGTGATGTCCCTGTGGAGCAAATTACGATTGAGCATCCTTCGGTGCGATTTTTGGCAGAGTATTCAGTGCCCAAGGAAGAGCTGGACGCTCGCTCAGAAGGAATGAGGTTTTGGAAGGGTGTTACGTTTGGTGGTGGGACCTTTAAGCGCCAGGCTCCCGCCGCAGTAGACGTTACGTACGCGCTGCGATCCATAAATCTCGTTGGGAGAGGCGTTCTAGTGGTTTTTAAAGTCGTGCGGCAGGACGGGGACGGTAGCGTGACCCTTGTGTGGAAGCAACTTAAGACATACGACAAACCGAAATTTGCGCGCAGCAACTGAATCCCAAATCGGCGATCTGCAATCGAGATAATTCATGGCCCATCAGGTAATCGCACGCAAATGGCGTCCGCAGACTTTTGACGAAGTCACCGGGCAGGAACCGATCACGCGCACTCTTCGAAATGCGATCGAGCATCAAAGGCTTCATCACGCTTACCTCTTCTCGGGGGCCCGCGGGGTTGGCAAAACCACCACCGCGCGTCTGCTAGCGAAAGCCCTTAACTGTCATAAAGCGCAATCACCTACCGCAACTCCGTGTCGGACAGACGATCCGGACGCCTGCCCATCGTGTGCTGAGATTTCGGAAGGCCGTTCAATCGATGTGCAGGAGATCGATGCAGCTTCGCACACACAGGTAGATAACGTGCGCGAGACCATCATCGGTTCGATTGGGTTTGCGCCGGCGCGGGATCGCTACAAGATTTTTGTGATCGACGAAGTGCACATGCTTTCGAGCCACTCGTTCAACGCGCTCTTGAAAACAGTGGAAGAGCCGCCGGAGCGCGTCGTCTTTATCATGGCGACGACGGAACGTCACAAGGTGCCCGAAACGATCCTCTCGCGCTGCCAGCAGTTTGAGTTTCGCACGATTGCCACTACAAAAATTCTCGAGCGGCTGCGGCTGATTGCCGACGCAGAGAAGATTTCAATTCCCGACGATGCCTTGCGTGAGATCGCGCGCACAGGTGAGGGTTCGATGCGCGATGCGCAATCGGCTTTTGATCAGGTAATCAGTTTCGCCGGAACGACCATCAAAAAAGACGACGTCGAGATGGCGCTTGGGGTGGCCGGCGCCGACATTCTTATCCGAATCGTCCAGGGAATTGCGGATCACCGCCCGGCCGAAGCGCTCGCCGTAGTCGACGATGTCGTGATGCGCGGCCACGACCTGCGAAACTTCTGTCGGGATCTGTTGGCACACTTCCGCGATTTGCTGGTGACTAAAGTTTCCGGCAGCGAAGAGTTGCTGGAGTCGGCTATATGCGATCGCGACGAGCTCCAGCGTCAGGCCGCGTTGTTCTCGGAAGCTGATCTGGTCCGTTTCTTCCATTCGCTGGCGGAGACTGAAATCCTGCTCAAGACCGCAGCGCATCCGCGCTACCAGTTGGAAGTGGGTCTGGTCAAACTAATGGAAATGCGCAGGCTCGAACCGTTGAACCGACTCCTGGAAAGACTCTCAGAGTTGGAAGAATCGATGCGGTCCGGAAAACCCCTGGCAACTTCAAGATCTACCCGACCAACTGCTTCTGCTTCAGCGTCACCGGTTTTTTCGCGCAGCAGCGAAGGAACGGCGAGTAACACTTCGGCTACCAGCTCGACCGCGCCGTCCCAAAGTTCGTATACAGCGACTGCGACAAAGAGGGCTCCCGAGCCTGAGCGCGGACACACTGAGATTACAGAACCCAGCGCGGACCGGGGTCCCCAGCGGGGCAGCCCCGCTGGGGTGGTGGATGCGCGGGATGCCGAAGGCCCCGCTGGCACTAAGGTCGTTCCCTCCGATGACCAACCATCTGTGGTCACGGGTTCAGCTCTGGATTCTGATATCAGCACCACCGTAGACACGTCCGAGCTCGGCCGGATCAAGTCGGCACTCGAAAAGCGTCGCAAGATGTTTCTTGTTACCGCCATCGAAGGAGCGCGTCAGGCTGCGATCGCAGATGGCGAGTTATGCATCGAGTTTGCACCTGAGAATAGACATCTGCGCGACACCCTGGCAAAAGCCGATAACGTGAAAATACTGCGCGAAGTGTGCAGGGAAATCACCGGCGGCGACCTGGGTGTGCGGTATGTGATTAATGACGGGTCGGTGGGTGACGATGTTCCTCTCTCAAAAGAGGAAGCTAAACGTCGCGAGAAGCAAAGCCTGCGTGAGACTGCCGAGAAGGACCCGACCGTGCAAAGAATGCTGAAGACTTTTCGCGGCGAGATTGTGGATGTCCGACGGCTTGATGAGAATTGAAGAAACCGTCAGCCAAGGTCGACCCACAATAGTCGCTCCTCTTAAACTACCTAACGTAGCAATCAAGGTTGCGCATTGAGAAAGACATCCCAAGCTCAACGTCCCACCTGTGCTCCATGTACGTCTTTCACTTTGGCTCGATAGCGAAACTGGTTACCGTATTCATCGGTCCGTTTCGACTCTTTGTATTCAAGATCCAAGCTGGCCAGGCCAAGTTCCGGCACCGTGTGTAGCTCAGACGCTTCGGAGAGGCCATTGTGGTTTGAGTCCTGCCACAGGCGCAGCCAGGAAAAGATCGGATCCCTCCAATCGATCCTGCCATCGCCATTACCCCCATACTCTGGCTTGTCGTATTCGGCAAGAGCGAGGAAACCATTCGGCTCTTCGCCTGCAGATGACCGGGGCTGTGGCGTGAAGTTCCCGAATAGCTCCGTGCCGTTGTCGATCATGCCGTTACCGTTTCGGTCCAAGGCGAGCCATGCATCATCGGAGGTTACGGCTGTCCATGAAAGACTCTCTCTAACGCCGTCACTGTTGAGGTCAAAATTTACGCCTCCTTCAGCATCCGTCAGGTGGAATCCATTTCCTGATACGTCCGAGTATCATCCCCGCTGCCGGTTGCCGCCTGGGCACACTGACCCCCATTACACAAGCCGTCGCAACAATCACCATGGCTAAGGCACGTAGCACCCGTCCAGCTACAAGATGGTGGTGGTGGCGCAAGTGCTGGATACGCTGAGTTATTAGCGACGGCGGCATTATCGCAATCGGTTAACTTTTCGAGAGGAGGACTGATGGGCGCCTATGAATTGTTGAGAAAAAACTTCGGGGGGAACTCAAGGCTGATCGCAATAACATCGCGCGATGGCAGCAGAGGAGCCTTGAGACACACTGCCTTTTACTCTTCTTTTCTTAAGCCGTCAGCTCTCGCAGTAAAACCCCATGTTTTCATCAGATGCAAGATCTCAAGCTTGCGGTTTCGCAGACTTCGATCTATAAACTGCGTCTGAGAATAGATGAGGAATTAAGACCGGCACGGTGAGTATGTGCCGGTCCCCGGAACACCACGCCTCACCCTATGGACGTGGCGTCCACGCGACACACTTTGATCCCTAGAAACCAAAGTGTTCGCGCACCGGGATGCGCGCCGCTATCGCGCATCTCGGTCTCGTTTTAATCAGGGGTTCCCTCTTGCTTATCGACAACTTTCGCTTTGGCATCCGAATCTTTGCGGGAGCGGCGCCGAACGGGAGAGCGTTCCTTTAGTAGATCCGTGTGCCGGGAAGCGATGATGTAAGCCAAACCCTGGTAACTCAGTCCTAAAAGAAGTGCGGCCCGGGTCACGCTCCCATTCGATTGGGCCAGGGCCTGACGGATTATTCTTCCTTCAAACTTCAGCACCTCAGCATGCAAGTCGCACGCTCTGTTAGTCAGAGATATGCTGCGATCTTCTTCATTCAACTCACGGGATAATTTGGCGAAGATCTTTTTGGCAGCAGCATTAAGACGCAGCAGAATATCCTGGCTCTGCGACGTTGTAAGCCATTCACTCGCCCGCTCATAAGCCGCGTATGAAGCCTCCGGCGTGAGTTCATCCAACTCTTCGATCATTGTGAGCGCCGCGAGTCCGGCTTTGTTGAGCGCACCAACCTGATGAGCTACTTCGATCGCTTTTTGAACGGTGAACCGTGCTCGATCGAATTGCTTCAACCGCGCTAACGAGATGCCGTGCGTGATGAGCGCGTCGGTAAGAAGACATTGGTGCCCGCTCCGCTCGAGAACACGAACCGCATTCTTAGCGATCGCTTCCGCTTCTTTGAATTTGTTCTGCGCAATGAAGACGTTCGCCCGGGTATCGTCAATTTGCGCTGTACCTATTTTGTCTCTAACTCTGACTCTGAGGCGGCGAGCTTCTTGGAGGTAGTCATGGGCCTTTTTGAATCTTGACAACTTGTACAGCAGGAATCCAACGTTGTTTTTGACATCAGCACGAAAGATAACGTTGCGAGCTAACCTGAACTGATCGTCGGCCTTTTCGTACTCGTCGATGACCACCTGAAGGTAATCATTTCTCTTTTCCGCGGTCGCGAGATCCAATAGGACATTCGCCATCTGACTATGAAAGGCGCCTATAATCGCATGGTTCGTGATCTTACTAAACAGAGAAGCGTTTTCCGTCAGAATTCTTCGGGCTTCGCTAAGTTGCGAGTCTGCCCACTCGACGACCGCCAATCCAAGAAGAGCTCTTGCTCGAGTGTTTCCTGGCGTAGTTAGTTTCTGAAGAGCTTTCTGGAACATGATACGAGCTTCATTTAGAGCGCCATCACACCAATAGCAATAACCAAGTTCGGCGTGCGCTGAAGCGATTTTCTGTTGATCACCTACTGACTCGAAGACCCTAATACTTTCGGTAATAAAATCCCTCGCTGCTTCTTGAACGTTTGTAACCTGCCCCTTACTCCCCATCCAGCAGAGTAACGCCCCTGAGCACAACAGAACCTCAGCCGCAACCGGGGGATGCAACCCATTGGTTTCGGGTCGCTCGCCTACGCGGCTCCAGAGTGGTCCCATTGCTTCACGGGCGCCCTGGTAGTCACCTTTGTCTTTTAGATCCAACGCAATCCGACATCTGTGGAGCGCTGCTTCATTTAACGAGAGGTGCGAGGTATGCAGCTTCGATGAGGTTATCTTCATGAAAACTATACCTTTCAACTTGAGTGTAAGGAAGATTGCTACAAAGCGCTGCGAATATTAGTGGTCTCATCAACGCCTTGCAAGAAGTTTTGGAAGTTGCTCTATTCTCCCTCATGTAAGAACTTTTGCATGCTCAACTTTGAGAGGAGAACAATCATGAAACGCCTTGTGATCTCAATAGCTCTTTGCTGTGCTCTATCGAGCCCAGCGTTGGCAGGTCTGATACCCTCAGTACCCGTTGCACCGCCACCGCCCGAAGATGGAGCACAAATAACCAGCAGCACCGCGCCGGGAAATATTCCGACCGTCGGTTACACTGACCAGCTGCCAGACGCGACGCTGAATCTCATTCAGATAATGGTTGGCTTGGTTGTCTAGATCTGTGAGTCCAGCGGGATAGAAGGGTGCAGCTAACTAACGAAGCGTCCTCGCGAACTTCACGAGCCTTATAGCCATACTTCCTCCTGCCGGAATCGGTTTCGCCGGTCGAAAAGTTCAAACAAAAATTGCAGCCCTCGCGGCAGCAGGGGGAGGTGTGTCTTGGGTCATCTAATCAGCAAGCCATTAGCAACTATTAGAAGCTTCGGGTTCTCAGCGCCAAAAACGCGAAATGTAACAGCCAGGGCCAACGGCCCAGGGGAGAAGGCTGAAACCCCTAAGCTAACAGCGCAAAATGATGGTCTGGGCTTCTCTATTACAGGTAGCTTTCTATCTCGCGCCTTCAGCGCTTTTAGAATTCATTGATCGCCACCTGGGCCGCTGGCCCAGGCTTTCACATTTCGCGCCTTTGGCGCTGAGAACGCAGGAAATCGATCCACGAAATCACACGAACCAGCACGAAAATCTTTTAGTGTCTTTTAGTGTGATTCGTGGATCGTATTTTCTTCGCTCCGTTGCTATTTAGCCACCTTCTCCTCGCTGCGCTTTTCTTTCGCCACTCTCAGAAATGCTCTCGCCGCGTGTGAGAGCGTGGCGCCTTTGCGATAGACCAGGTGGATGCTTCGTTCCAGGCGCATCTCGCGCACGGTCAAAGCCACGACCTGTTTGCGCGCAATTTCGGTTTGCGCAGTCAAACGCGGAACTAGGGCCACACCCATGCCCTGTTCCACGAACTTCTTGATCGCTTCAAGTGTAGGCATCTCTGTCGAGATGTTGAGCGGGGTCTTATATTTTTCAAAGGTACGGACGACCTTTTCTCGATAGGGTGACGCGACGTTGTGAGCGATGAAGCTCTCGGCGCCCAACTCCTTGACTGAAACCACCTCTTTACCGGCAAGCGGATGATCGGGCGGAACAATCAAGGCCAACTCGTCTGTCATTACCTGTACCGACGCGATTGCCGCGTCGCTCGGTTTATAGGACACCACACCAATCTCAAACTCACGTCCCAGAACTTCTGAAGGTATCCGACTCGCCAGGCTCCTCTTCACCTCTACCATTATGTGTGGATGGCGGGCGCGGAAGACGGGAATGACGGGCAGCAGATACATCACCGTGTATTCGTTGGCACTAAGCGTCAACTTGCCTCGATGCAGGTCTCGCAG
>DASQKG010000103.1:0-49890 GCA_035630655.1 Pyrinomonadaceae bacterium | reverse complement strand
TTGTGACGTTTGGACAATTCCGCAAAGCTGAGATCAGACCATCCATGATCGCCTTGCCGGTGCCGTCGCTCACATGAAGGATTCGGCGGCGGGAATGGGCTGCCTCCCTCGTGAAAAGCGGGTTACCTGCCGTGTCACGATCAAAGCTTACCCCGGCTGTCTCTTCTAATATTTCGTGGAGGAGTTCTGGGCCTTCTTGCGCAAGGATCCTGGCGGCATCCGGTGACGTGCCATCAGCGCCGGCGCCAATGATATCACCCATCAGCAGTTCGGCGTGGTCATCAATCCCGCGGGCTACAATTCCGCCCTGCGCATATAGCGTATTCGATTCGCGTTGATCGCGCGCGCGCGTGACAACTGTGATGAGACGGCGAGGATTGCGGGCAAGTCGAAGGGCAGTAGTTGCGCCGGCTATGCCACAACCGATGATTAGGACATCGGTTCTGTTCAAAGGGATTGTTCCTTCATGGAGAAGTCAGCCGATGGCTATCATTCTTTCAACTGATCTAGCTGCTCGTTTCAAAATCTCTTGAGGGATCTCAATCACATACTGATTCTTCCTCAGCGATTCCAGTGTGTCTTCCAGCGTGATCTGATTCATGTGAGGGCACCGAACGCTGCAAAGGCGAAGCATCTCTTTGTCAGGATTCGCGGCCGCGACGTTATCACCCATGGAACACTCGGTGAGCAACAGGTAACGTGCAGAAGAAGTGTTTTCTACATGCCTGATCATCGCGGTCGTGCTGCCAGAAAAGTCTGAAGCCGCCACTACCTCTGGACTGCATTCCGGATGGGCGAGAATAGTGACATCAGGGAATTGCTTTCTGACGGCAACTATATCTTCGACAGTAAACTTATCATGCACTTCGCAGCGACCTGGCCATCCGATCATCTGGTAATCCAGGTCGTCCTCAAACTTCTTACGGGGATCAGATGTGGGGAAAATGATGCGCTTGCCGGTTTGTTTCGCAATATTCCTTGCCAGGTATTCGTCAGGAATGAATATCACGGTCCCTGTCTTCAACGACTCTACGACGGCCACAGCATTGCCTGACGTGCAACAGATGTCGGACTCGGCTTTTACGTCAGCGTAAGTATTAACGTAAGTGACTACAGGCACGCCTGGGAATCTTCTTCTCAACTCGCGCACGTCCTCGGCGGTGATGCTCTCGGCGAGGGAGCAGCCGGCCTTTTCGGATGGCAGCAGAACTGTTTTTGTCGGATTGAGAATTTTCGCCGTCTCTGCCATAAACTTTACGCCGCAGAAAACGATCACATCTTTATCTGTCTGCGCCGCCCTTCGCGCGAGTTCCAGCGAGTCGCCCACAAAATCCGGAATTGAATGAAACAGCGCAGGTTCCATATAGTTGTGGCCAAGGATTACGGCATTCCTTTCAACCTTTAGTCGATTGATCTCGGCGGCAAACTCAGACTTGATCTTCAACTCGAAGTCCGGCACGACGCCGGCCAGCTTTGCCTGCATCGCCCTATACATCTTCTGTGGATCGGTTTCAGCAATCATCTGTCGTTAACTAACTTCTTCCGGTTCTGACTTCAATTTCAAACTGACGTCAAAAACTTTGGCCGAGTGTGTCAGCTCGCCGATCGAAATGTAGTCGACTCCGGTTTCGGCGATGTTTCGGACGTTTTCAAGTGTGACGTTTCCCGACGCTTCCAGCTTGGCGCGGCGAGCGTTTATCTCAACGGCTTTCATCATCGTCTCTGCGCTCATATTGTCCAATAGGATGCGCTTCACACCCAATTCGATAGCTAGTCCCAATTCCTGCAGGTTTCTGACTTCCACTTCGATTTCAAGGGGAGTTCCTGAGGCACGCACGCGGCTAAGAGCCTCAGCTATACCGCCTGCGTAGTCGATGTGATTGTCCTTAATCAGGACCATGTCGTATAGACCGTGCCGGTGATTGTAGCCGCCACCGTATTTCACTGCGAGTTTGTCGAGAGCGCGAAGTCCAGGCGCTGTCTTGCGCGTATCAAGAATCTTTGCTTGCGTACCGGCGATTGCCTCGACAAACCTGCCCGTTAAAGTGGCGATTCCCGACATTCTTCCGAGGAAATTAAGTGCGGTCCGTTCGGCAGTAAAGATAGCCTGCGCCGAGCCAGTCACTTCGGCAACAACGGTTCCTGTTTCAACGCTCGAACCTTCGGCGACCATGGCGGTGAATTGTATATTCTGGTCCAAAAGGCTAAAGGCCGTTGCGGCCACCTCGATGCCAGCTACAATGCCCGCCTGTTTTGCAACCAGCCGGCTTGCAATCTCAGACTGTGGCGAAACAATAGAACCGGTCGTGACGTCACCCGTCGCAATATCTTCCTCAAGAGCCCTTTCCACATAGGCTTTGAGGTCTAATGACAGTTTTCCATCGATCTCGGTTCCAGTATTCACAGTCATTGGTGTGTCCGAATCATACCGGGAGAGCCCACTTGCATCAAAGTGGCCACTCTTCCAATTTCCTTTGACTCCCGAAGAGCGCCCAATTTGTTAAGAGAAACACAATTCTCTGGTGCGGCTCTTAGCAAATTTGCTACTATGCCGGAGCCCGATAACGGGCCTGCCTGACAGTCTTCACGAAGTAGCCCCCATAAATTTGAATGGAAAGAGTTCACGGAAATAGTTTGTCTACCGATTTGCTCGAACAATCGCCAGCGATGCACACACCTGCGCCGGCCCAAATGCTGGTGGAGGCTTTTGATCTTCTCCCTGATGCGGCGTTTGTTTTTGACTCCAATCGTAAGCTCGTCCGAGCAAACGCCGCTGCAACACAACTGGAGACGCGTGAGCTATCAAACGGCCGGCCGTGTTGCGACATGTTCTGGCATGTTGAAGGGGCCGACAGTTGTGTGGTCGACCGTTCGGTTGAAACCGGCGAAAGAGTCGAAGTAGAAATCCTGGCAGACCCCGATGGCAGCAAGTCGATAGCCATTATTGTGCAGCCGCTTAATGCTGGCGTTGTTGGCGAACCCGGGGCTCTGGTGATGGCGCGGGATATTTCCGATCTTCGCCGTGCCGAGGCAGAGGCCCTCGCGCATAAATCGTTTATTGCGAGCATCGCTGATCGAACTCCGGACGAGATCTATGCGCTTGATGCTCAGTCACGTATTACGTGGATGAATGAGCGCGCCGAGGCATACAAACTTCTGATCTCAACCAGTGGTAGCTTTCTCGAAATACTCTCCGAAGAATGTCGAGAGCTTGCACAGGAAAATTTGAATCGTACCCTGGCCGGTAATGACACTGAATGTGAAGTGCGGGTGGTTCACATCGACGGCTCCACTCGGTACGCCGAAGCGCATACCTCGCCACTCTGGAAGGATGGTGAGATTGACGGTGTGCTCGTTTTCTTACGTGACGTAACGGAACGAAAACGTGAGCATGAGTTGATGGCGCAATCTGACAAACTGCGGGCCGTCGGAGAACTAGCCGCGGGGGTGGCCCACAATCTGAATAACTCGCTTACCGTCATTCAAGGTCGGGCACAATTATTGTTGAGGCGTGCCACTGACGAGTCGTCTGCCAAGAGCCTTGAAATAATTAACAACGCGGTCGAAGATGGCACTAAAACCTTGCGGCGCATTCTCGAGTTTGCCCGCCGTGATTCAGACAACGAGTTCAGCCCGGTCGAACTGGGTTACCTAATCACTTCAAGCATCGATATTGCGCGTCCCAAATGGCAAAGCAACTCCCGAAGGGGAAAGATCGAGGTGAAGGTCGAATGCAATAGTTCCGCTTATGTAATGGGAGAACAAGCTGAATTGAGAGAGGTTGTACTGAATCTGATCTTCAATGCGGTGGATGCAATGCCGGACGGCGGAGTTATGGAAGTTGGAGCGCGCGCTGAAATCGACAGTGGCTGTTTCTGGGTAGCCGATACCGGATGTGGCATCCCGCCGGAAACCGCATCAAGAATCTTCGAGCCATTTTTTACCACCAAAGGAAAACTCGGCAGCGGTCTCGGCCTTTCGGCGTCACATGGAATCATCACCCGGCATAAAGGTGAGATCATAGTTGTGAGTGAGCCGGGTGAAGGAACGCGTTTCGAGGTCCGACTACCGATATGCGAAAAGCATGATCGCTTTGTGAAGAACACTGGTGTTCCTGAAGAGTTGTTGAATCTCGTCTAACCCTCCGATCGCACGCCATTTTTGGATCGTTCCAAGATCAATCAATCAAGTCTGCGAAAACGTACATTCCGGTCGCTCGCGTTAACCCGAAAGTGTTGATTGAGGCCGGGTCGTTGTTGATATCTCGCCATAATCGGTCAAGTTGCCACCGCCTGCTCTGGAGGAATGAGGGTTGCTCTAGTCAGCCCAGGTCTGTGGATTTCCAGGAAGCAGCGAGCAGAAGGAGGCAAGTATGGGGTTACCAAACAGAGATGAGCTTGAAGGAAAATTTGATCGCGCCAAGGGTGCAACCAAAGAAACAGTAGGTCGCGCACTTAACGATCGCGATCTCGAGAATGAAGGTCAGGCTGATAAAACTGAAGGCACTGTGAAAGAGGGCTTCGGCAAAGCGCGTCGCAAAGTTGGCGAGGCAATCGAAGACATTGGAGACGCAATCGGTAAATAGTTTTCACCTCAGCGGCAAAAAAGGGCTTACGACAAACATTCGTCGTAGGCCCTTCTTGCTATCTGAAGTTCTCTCGGGAACTATTCCGATCGAACATGCTCGCCGCCGATCGCTTCCAACAGCTCCTCGAGTTTTTCCACTTCCTCATCTGTCTTGGCTTCAACTCCCAACAGAATACCCCCGCCGCGCAGCCCAGCTTCGTACACTTTCGCCCGGTACTCAGGTATGCCGGCGCCAATCAGGGCGCCGATGACGCCCCCGGTGGCAGCCCCCGCCCCAGCACCGGCTAGTGCTGCGGCTATTGGACCAGCGATGATCAGATTCAAGCCTGGCAGAATTATCGTGCTGCCAACCGCCACGATTGCGGCCAGCACAGCGCCTACAACTCCGCCGAGCGCGCCGCCAATGCCGGCCCCGTCTGCTGCGTGGGTCCGCGCCTGTAATGCAAACTCCTTGTTGTGGGTTGCGTCAGACATCAATACGCTTATGTCATCGCGCGTGTAGCCTCGCTTCAGAATCGCGTCGACAGCAGCTTCAGCCGCCAAACGATTTTTAAAAAGTCCCGTTACTAAGTTCGGTTTCGCCATCAGAAGATCCTCCTTCAATTTTCGGAGCCAGTAGTAACTCAGCCGTACGGAGAGCAACTGTTAAATTAAATGGCAACACTCGTGCCGATGGCATAAGTAATCTTTTCTCAGGGTTTACTCGCGCCTGCCTGGAACGCATAGGCGGTAAGCAAACAGTACCCACTGGCCCTGTTTCGCTTCGGTACGCAGGAACGGGCTGCGACTCACGGTCATTAAGGCATTGTGAATTTGGAAAGAAGGAGTTTTGTCCTGTACATTCGGAGCGTTCCTGTTCGAGCCAATCATCGTTTGAAACCAACCGCGTGAAGATTCTCTACATAAGTTCAGCCCAATCCCTCGGTGGAGGCGAGCGCCATCTGGGGGACCTCGCCAATGGCATGGCCCAACGTGGCCATGAAGTGTTTGTAGCCCTCAGACCAGCCTCCCCTTTGATCCAGGAACTGAAGAATCTGCGTAAAGAAAACTTAACGACGCTACCCATGCGAAATGCACTAGACGCAAAGAGTGCACGCGATCTTTCAAAACTGGTGACCGGGAAGGGCATCCAGATAGTTCATGCTCACATGGCCCGCGATTATACGCTTGCGGCTTACGCAACGAGAAAGAATCCTCACGCGAAGCTAATCGTGACGCGTCACGTTCTTTTTTCTTTGAACCCGCTTCACCGTATAACTCTCGGCCGGGCCGCCCGCGTTATTGCCGTCTCGCAGGCGGTTGCGTCCCAACTTTCAAAGAGCAATATTGCAGCGCCGGAAAAAATTACAGTTGTTCACAACGGGGTCGACACTGCCCGCTTTGCTATTGCTAGAAACCGATTCGATCGCAGTCAGTTTCTTCGCAATTGGGAATTGCCCGAGGACAGTTTACTCGCCGGCACGGTTGGCGAACTGACCCCACTCAAGGGCCAGGCGGAGTTTCTCAAAGCCGCGGCGCAGGTCGTTCAACATCATCCGAATGCATACTTCGTTATTGCAGGCACTGATAATTCTTCGGACAAAACAAATGGAGCGGCGTTAGAAGATCTGATCCTGCGACTAAAACTAAAAGAGCGCGTTCTAAGCGTTCCGTGGATGGACGATATAGCGCAACTTTACTGCGGCCTGGATGTCTTTGTTTCAGCGTCCCACACAGAGTCGTTTGGCTTGGCTATAGCAGAGGCGATGGCTTGCTCGACGGCAGTGGTAGCAACGGCAACAGGAGGTGTCACGGAGTTAGTTCAACCGAATGAAACTGGCCTCTTGGTTCAGGTGGGTGACGTCGACGACCTGGCCGAAGCAATGCTGGATTTGTTGGGAGACAAAGAAAAGCGTGTCCGGCTGGGAAGGGCTGCGCAACAAGCTATCGCATCGAAATTCACTATTACGAGAATGCTGGATAACACGGAGAGGATTTATCGCGAGGAGTTGGAGACAACGGCGACCGAGTAGACCACTGTAAGGTGGCACCGTAAACCATTGTAGGGGTGGCACTCCGTGGCCACCCCTTCGTGGCAAGTGCGACGTTGTAAAACCGAGAGAGGGGTGGCCGCGTAGTGCCACCCCTACGATCTATTTAGCTCGGTGGTCTGTGTTCGTGAAGACCCGATTGGCCCAGGAGCCGCAGCATGTCGGGTTTGTCCTTGACCAGCAAATAGACAACGCTGCGCAGGCGACTAACTTCGGTTTCAACTAAGCCCATTCGCCCGGACAAAGCACGATCGATCGAGTCAAGACGAAGCTGCACCTGCTCAACATCGCCGCGGATTGCGGTCGTTTTCGTATCTATCCTTAATTCCAGCCTTGATTCCAGATGGGCGAGGTCTTTCTTGGTGGCCATCTGCTCTCTGATAGCAGCTACGTCGTCTTTGACCGCGGCCAAATCCGCCTTCGTCGCCATCTGTTCTCTAAGCGCAGCCAAATCCGCCTTCGTCGCCATTTGATCGCGCATGGTCGCGATCTGGTCGCGCAACGTCTCGACCGTGGCGCCGATGTAATTCAAAAGATTACTGTTTTGCTCAGACACGAGCGCATCGTAACGCATAGTTTTTAAGAGAATCCAGCCTAACCCTCTGACCCGTTAGATCCGTTCAATGCATCAATTTTTGCAGCGAGAATAAAATCACTTTCAGTTAGTCCATCGATCTTGTGCGTCCAGATCGTGACTTCAGCTCGTCCCCAGCCAAAACAGATGTCAGGGTGGTGCCACTGTTGCTCCGCCAGGTTCCCGACGCGAGTGACAAAATCCTGCGTCTCTTTGAAATCCTTGAACTTATATTCCTTCCGCAGATGGTGTTCGTTTACAACTTCCCATCCTTCGAGCTGAGATTGAAAAGGGGTCAACTCCTCACCCTTCAGCGGCGGTACGCCGCCGCGGCAGGGAACGCAGTCCCGACTTGCTAATTCACTCATGCTTTCTATTCCTCCTGCTTATCCGGCGCAGTAGCACGACCGTAAGGAAGGCTATTGCCCCGGTGTGCCGTCCTTGCGGCCTATGTCGTTACCGGCTAATGCTGCCAGCCTGGTTCTTAAGTCGTCTCGTTCCTCGTAAAGCTTCGCCAGTGATGAAGTGAGTGCAAGGTTTTCATCCTGAGCTGGATCAAACCCGCGCGCTCGCATGCCGCGTTCGAACTCCTGTTCAACGATATGCAGCCTCTCTTCAAGTCGAGATATTTCCAACTCGTCCGTTTGCGACATGGGTAAATCATTTTACACTCAGTTCCCTCGCCCCGCATTCAGTCGAGCGCAAGAGGTCAAAAAGACCTCGCGCTAGCGGATGGATTCACTCTTCATAGACGCACATCGCTGAGTCCCCCGCTACGGCTTGGTGGTATTGACGTCATGCCGCTCGGCATCATCCGAATCGGCACTCTGTCCTGCTCTTTCCCCAACTTGCTAAGACCACGCGTGAACGGATAGTCTTATCAACAAGCCTTCTGAAATTAGTTGTTGGAAATGCGCGGCCAGAATTCTGCCTACGATGGTTGAGGTAAACTGCGCGCGCCGAGGAGATGGTTAGTGGCAGACATTCGCCCTTTCAACGCTTTGCGCCCGCTTTCTGAACGCGCCGCTGACGTTGCCAGTGTTCCTTACGACGTAGTGAACACGGACGAGGCGCGTGAATTGGCAGCGAATAAGCCTCTGAGTTTCCTGCACGTTTCGCGTCCGGAAATTGACTTACCGGCCGGTACTGACATCTACAGCGATCAGGTCTATCGCAAGGCCCTCGAGAATTTCGAAACCCTGATTCGGGATTGCCCTTTGGAGACGGAGGAAGCTCCCAGTATCTATCTGTATCGTCTGATGATGGGTGACCACGAACAGATTGGGGTGGTAGCCGCCTGTTCGATTGATGAATACGATCAGGATTTGATTCGTAAACACGAACGCACGCGGCGCGATAAGGAAGACGATCGCACCCGTCACATGCTGGTGTTGAAGGCACAGACGGGGCCGGTGTTCTTAACCTATAAGGCGAGTCGCGACATCGACACGATGGTGATGGAAACGACTATGACCAACGCGATCTTCGACTTCACAGCAGACGATGGAATTCAACATACAGTGTGGCGTGTGCCTGACCCGGTTCGCTTCGTACTGGCATTTCGTGAGATTCCGTTTCTTTATATCGCTGACGGCCATCATCGCGCTGCCAGCGCCGCACGAGCTCGCGCAGAACTGAAGAGCCAGAGTTTTGGCCACACCGGCGACGAGGATTACAACTTCTTCCTGGCCGTGATGTTCCCCGATGAGCAGTTGCAAATACTCCCGTACAACCGCGCGGTCAAAGACCTGAACGGCTTATCGAACCAGGCGTTTCTTGAAGCTCTCCGCAAAGACTTCGACGTTTCAGAGAATGGTCCTGCTGAGCCGGCAAATCGGGGCGAATGGAGTATGTATCTTGAGGGCCGCTGGTACACATTGAGGGTTCCTGCGGGTGTTTCGCCGCCGGCAAGCGTTGTTGACTCGCTAGATGTAAGTATTCTCCAGGATCGCCTGCTCGACCCGATCCTGGGGATCAAGGACGTGCGTACCGATAAGCGGATAGATTTTATCGGTGGCATGCGCGGCACGAAAGAACTGGAGAAGCTGGTTAATGAAGGGAAGGCGGCAGTGGCCTTTTCCTTGTTTCCAACCACAATTGAAGACTTGTTGCGTGTGTCTGACGCCGGCGAAATTATGCCGCCCAAGTCGACCTGGTTCGAACCGAAGCTGCGCGACGGGTTGTTGATTCATAAGATTTAGGTGGCACACACATTCTTGTCTACCAGCCGATCGAGATGGTCCGACCAACTAGATTAGGTACGACCGACAGACAGGAATGTCTGTCCTACACAATTTATGCGCGTGTTAATCGCTGACAAGTTCGAACAGTCCGGCCGCGATGGCTTGCAGGCTATTGGCTGCGAAGTCTCTTTTCAGCCCGACCTCAAAGACGATTTGCTGGTTGAAGCCATCCGCGAGCAAAAGCCCGATGTGTTAGTTGTGCGCGGAACGAAGGTTACTGAACCGATGCTGGCGGCGGGTCAGATAAAGCTAGTCGTTCGTGCGGGCGCCGGTTACAACACGATTGACGTTGCCGCGGCGTCCAGGCGCGGCATTTATGTTTCCAACTGCCCGGGCAAAAACTCGATAGCGGTTGCGGAGTTGGCGTTTGGTCTAATCCTCGGACTCGACCGGCGCATCGCTGAGAACGTCGTTTCGCTGCGGCGAGGGCAATGGAACAAGAAGGAGTTCTCCAAAGCTCGTGGCCTCTATGGTCGTACGCTGGGTCTGGTCGGTGTCGGAAAGATTGGTCAGGAAATGATCCCGCGCGCCCGCTCGTTCGGGATGCCGGTGATTGCCTGGAGTCGCAGCCTGACACCCGAGCGGGCAATGGCGATGGGGGCTGAATACAAAGCAACGCCGCAGGATGTAGCACGCGATGCTGACATAGTTAGTGTCCACGTCGCGCTCAACGCTGACACCCGAGCCTTCCTGAACACTGAGTTCTTCTCCGCGATGAAAGAAGGCGCATATTTCATCAACACCGCCAGAGGTGAAGTTGTGGACCAGGCTGCACTGGTTGCAGCCATGAACACGCGCGGTATCCGCGCCGGGCTGGATGTTTATGCAGGCGAGCCTACATCTGCAACGGCTGAGTTCACAGACGAGATTCGAAACGAGCCGAACCTTTATGGCACGCATCACATAGGCGCTTCGACGGACCAGGCGCAGGAAGCAATCGCCGCTGAAACGGTTCGCATCGTGCGTGAATTCAAAGATACGGGAAAGGTCCCCAACGTTGTTAATCTCGCCCGTCAAACACCCGCTACTCACCGGCTCGTCGTACGCCATTTGGATCGCCCCGGAGTCCTGGCATCTGTGCTTGATGCGATCAAGGGCGAACACATTAACGTTCAGGAGATGGAGAACATTGTTTTTGAGGGCGCGGAAGCAGCTGTAGCAAGAATCAATCTGGATAACGCACCCTCGAAAGAAACGCTCGATCGCTTGCAGGCCGAGCACGGTGATGTTCTCGAACTCGATTTGCTGGAACTCAAGCGTTAAGATGAGCGGCGAACGGAGGCAATTGTTATGTTGGAACCAATTAGATCGCTTTTCCGGCAAGATTTTTCAGACCGAATGCCTAGGTTGCTGGAGACCTACATGGCGAGCACGACCATCTCAGCCTCGGCTCCTTTCACTAAGTTTGGACTGACTGATTCGGGAATCGTTGATCTAGTGAAAGACAAATACCTCGTTTTGACAGACGATCTTGAATTATTCGGTTATCTCCAAAATGTCGGCATCGATGTAATTAATTTCAATCATATTCGGACGATAGCCTGGTAGTTGAAGTCATGAACACGACGTTAATAACCGGGGCATCCAGCGGCATTGGTGAGGTCTTTGCTCGCAAACTTGCAGCGCGCGGTCGAAATGTTTTGCTCGTCGCGCGTTCTGAAGAGAAGCTGATCACGCTCTGCAACGAGCTGGGTCGTTCCAATAGCATTCGAGCTCAGCACGTAACAATGGACTTGAGCAAACCGGACTCCCCTGCACGGTTGTTTGAGGAAGCGGAGAAGCGCGGTCTCACTGTTGACATGCTTATCAACAACGCAGGCTTCGGCTCGTTTGGCGATTTCACCAGACTCGAACTCGAGCGCGAGCTAAATATGATCGACCTCAATGTGAGATCCCTGGTGGATTTGACGTATCGCTTCCTGGCTCCTATGCGCCAAAGCAAGCAGGGCGCGATTATTAATGTCGCCTCCACTGCCGGGTTTCAAGCGGTGCCCTTTATGGCGACTTACGCGGCTACAAAAGCCTTTGTGCTTTCATTTTCAGAAGCTCTATGGGAGGAGAACCGGCCTCACGGAATCAAAGTGATGGCTCTTTGTCCCGGCGTCACAGAGACAAACTTCTTCGAAGCCGCTCGTGGTCAGAAACCGCCGGCCCGCGTGTCTCAAAGTCCGGAGGATGTAGTGGAGACAGCGTTGCGCGGGCTCGCGCGCGGCAAGAGCCACATCATTTCCGGTTGGAGTAATAGAGCGATGACGGAAGCTGAACGACTGGCGCCTCGCGATCTGGTAACGCGTATAGCCGGTCGGATGATGCGTGGTCAGTATGACGAGTGAAGGTGCCGGGTTCCGGGTGTCAGGTGCCGGAGGTAAAGAAGCACGGGGTTTAGAGTTCAACCTTTAGGTTGTTCTTCGGCGGCAAAGACGCAAGCTAAAGCTTGAACTCTGAACTACTGGCCTTTACCCAGCCGACACCCGAGACTCGACTTTCGACAGGCAAACTCGCGGAGAATCTAATGACGGAACGAATTCATAACTTCAGCGCAGGCCCGGCGGTTCTTCCGGTATCCGTGTTGGAAGAAGCGCAACGCGACATGTTGAGTCTGCCCGGCGTCGGCATGTCGGTAATGGAAATCAGTCACCGCTCAAAGACGTTTGACGAGATCTTCGAACGAGCGGAATCCGGTTTAAGAAAACTCCTTGGTGTACCCGACAACTATCACGTGCTTTTTCTTCAGGGCGGCGCCAGTTTGCAATTCTCGATGGTTCCAATGAACTTCCTGCCGGCCGAAGGTAGTGCTGACTACATCATCACCGGTAGCTGGGGAAAGAAGGCTCTGAAGGAAGGCAAACGCGCGGGCGCGGTTAACGTCGCAGCCACCACAGCCGATGGCGGCTTTACGAGAGTGCCGGCTAACGAAGAGCTCAAGCTTGATCCGAATGCGTCGTACGTTCACATCACAACCAACGAAACAATAGAAGGCGTCGAGTGGAAACAAGAACCGGAAGTACGGGACGTGCCGCTGTTTGCCGATGCTTCGTCCGACATTCTTTCCCATCCGATTCCGGTGGGTAAATTCGCACTAATCTATGCCGGGGCCCAGAAAAACATGGGACCAAGCGGCGTCACGCTCGTGATCATGCGCGACGATTTATTAAGGAGTATTCCTGACGGGCTACATACGATGCTTGACTATCGCACGCACGTCGATAACAAGTCGCTCTACAACACGCCCAACACCTGGGGAATTTACATAATTAGTTTGGTTTGTAAGTGGCTGCTGGACAAAGGCGGCCTGGAAGCGATGCATCGCGAGAATGAAAAGAAAGCGCAACTCATTTACGACGCTATTGACTCAACTGATTTTTATCGTGGACACGCCGATCACGATTCGCGTTCGATAATGAACGTCACCTTCCGCTTGCCTTCAGAAGACTTGGAGAAGAAGTTTGCCTCTGAAGCTACGGCCCAGGGGCTCGATGGGTTGAAGGGGCATCGCTCAGTCGGTGGCATTCGGGCGTCGATCTATAACGCGTTTCCGCTCGAAGGCGTCCAGGCGCTCGTGGGCTTCATGAAAGAGTTTGAAACGAAAAATGGTTGAGCCAAATTGCCCGGCGAAAGTAGAGTTACCAACAACTTGAGTCCTAAATGATGGCGCCAGGAAAGAGGAATTTGCATTGTATACCCAAGTGAGTTTTGGCCAGTTCCTAGAAAGGCTTTTGTCTCAAGCCAAAGCAGAGCACGGGATTGAGTTTGCGTTCCCGATCCTTTGGTTGAAACTCGTCATCAAATGAACGTCAGCGGTCCAATCCTCCCTTCAGAAACCGATTCTTCCTCCGATGCAACTACCTTCGGCCTTACAGTTAGCCAAAGCGACGCTGGCGCACGGCTTGATGCTTATCTTGCTTCACACATCAAGGACTGGAGTCGAGCTCGTTTGCAGCGTCTTATCGAAGCGGAAGATGTGCTGGTGAACGGCAAGCCTGCGAAACCGTCTTACAAGATTTCCGCTGCCGATGTGATTGAACTCGAATTAACTGCGTCGCCTTTAGCCAGTTTCACTCCCGAAAACATTCCTTTAGAAATTGTTTTTGAAGATGATGAATTAGTCGTAGTCAACAAGCCTGCCGGGCTGGTGGTACATCCGGCCGCGGGTGCTCCGTCCGGGACGTTGGCTAACGCGCTCGCTTATCATTTTCAGCGACTCTCCAAACACGCCGGCGCCATCCGCCCGGGCATTGTTCATCGCCTTGATAAAGACACCTCAGGATTGTTGGTAGTGGCCAAGACAGAATCTGCTCACGAAGACCTGGCTGATCAATTTCGCGCGCGCGAGATATTCAAGAGTTATATTGCTTTGGTTTACGGTGTAGTAAAACAGGCAAGCGGCCGGGTGGAACAACCTATCGCTCGTGATCCTCGAAACCGCACGCGCATGGCCATTGTTGCCGGCGGCCGCGGCGCGTTGTCCCTCTATCGAGTTCGGCGGAGTTACGAATCTTTCACCTTGCTCGACGTAGAACTAAAGACTGGGCGGACACATCAGATTCGAGTACATCTCTCGTGGCTGAAGCATCCGGTGGTCGGCGACGAACTCTACAGTGGTGGCCGCGAAAACAGTGTGCAGGATGTAAGGGTGCGGGCGGAGATTCGCAAGCTAAGAAGACACTTCCTTCATGCGGAACAATTAGGATTTCGTCATCCCAAAACAGGCGAGAAACTGAAATTCACCGCGCCCTTGCCACCGGAGTTGGCAGGCCTGTTGGGAGTCCTTGAAGATCGCCAGTCGGGAAAGTGAGGCGCGAACTCATGGAATTGGTTCGAAGCGTTTCACGAGTTGCTTGAACCCCTCCTCCGATCTCAGGCGATCAAACAGAGGATCAATGCGAATGAGGACTAGCCCTGGGTGCCTGCTCTCGAACGCTCTGTTTAAAGCTTCGATTGCCTCGTCCTTGTTATTCAAGCCAGTGTGTATGATGGCGATGTAGCGCGGTGAAACGTAGCGTTCTTTGGAAAGCTTCTGAAGGCGTGCGAGGATTGTTTCAGCTTCCTGTCGTCTTCCGGCCATCGCGTACGCAAATCCGAGAGAGGCCGCAACCTCTGGGTTGCTTTCTATCGATCCTTCTTTCAATGGCCCGTTTCCCGGCGAGTCGAGCAAGCTGCGGAAGTCCGCACTCGCTGGTTCGTGCGTCCCTTTCATTGCATACGCCAGCCCTCGATAGTGACGCGCCACCCAGAAATCCGGAACCATCTCCAGCGTCCTATCATAATGTTGAATAGCGTCGTCGTAGCGATGTTCGTAATATGCATACAGTCCGGAATTTGAATTGATGATCGGAGACAACGGATCGAGCTGATGGGCCTTTTCAATTTCGTCCTTAGCCGGTCCAAACTTTCCCATCTGCATGAGATAAGAGGCATACCATTGATGGGCGGTCGCATACTTGGAATTCAACTCTAGCGCTTTCTTGAAATCTGCTTCGGCGCCTAACCAATCCCAATCATAAGCAAGCTTCACAAAAGCGCGAGACGTGTAGGCTTCCGCCAACGCGGGATCGATGTCTACGGCTTTTTGCGCCGCGGCCCTTGCTTTAGGCATCTCGTCAGCTGGTCTGACTACGCCGATGTCGGAAAGCAGCGAATAGGAATCAGCCAGCCCGGAATAGGCAAGCGCATATGTTGGATCTTTTTGTTCGGCCTGCTGAAAATATCGAATACCGTTTCTAAGTGCCGCTTCACCGCGTTTGTTCCAAAAGTAGCGGCCCTTTAAATACAACTCGTAGGCTTCCGCGTCCTTGGTATAACGTTTCCCCAACCTTTCTACATCTTCCCCGGTCAATTGCAGCCGCAGCTTTTCGGAGATCGTGCGGGAGATCTCGTCTTGCACACTAAAAATGTCAGACAGGGTGTTGTTGTATTCGGCGCCCCAGAGTTGTGACCCATCCGATACGTCAATCAATTCAGTTTTGATAATTAGACGATCGCCCTGTTTCACAAGTCTTCCGGCCAGGACTGCGCCGACTTTCAGACTCTTTCCTGCTTCCTGCGGATCTATGTTCGGACCCTTGAACCGGAAAACAGCGCTACGCGACATCACTTTCAAATTTGGTAACTGCGACAGGCTGCGGATGATGCTCTCAGTTATTCCCTCAGAAAGGTATTCCGCGTTCGGATCGTTGCTGTCGTTCACAAAGGGAAGCACTGCCACCGAATCTATTGCGCGCCGGGAAGGGTAAAAGTAGACGGCTGCAATTACAGCGAGAGCAATGCCCGCCAGTACCAGCAAACCGGCGACCTTATGCGTGGCCAATCGACTGAAAAGATATTCAACGCCGGACACGCCGGCCGGGGCTGTCGTCGATTGTTCGGGATGAGTAATTGATGCCTGCCCGGTTAAGGCTGACGTTGACTGAGTCTGTCTTGTAACTTCGGGTGCCGTTTGGCCGCGGATCTCCGAATCAGAAAAATGCAACTCCTCTCGCAGTTGCTCCAGATCCAATTTGAAGTCAGTTACGGTTTGATACCTCTTGTTTCTGTCTTTTGCGAGTGCCTTGGAGACGATTCTTTCCAGATGCCGAGGCGCTTCGGGCGCTTGCGAGGTTAGCGGCGCCGGATCATGATCGATGATTGAAACTCTCACGTGGCTTTCGGTTGGTCCACCAAAAGGTGGGTGACCCGCCACCATTTCGTAAAGCAGAACCCCAAGGCTGAAAATGTCACTACGCGGATCAATCGCCTCGCCCTGAGCTTGTTCAGGAGACATGTATCCGGATGTGCCCACCACAGCTCCCGGGCTGGTATGCGAGATCTGCATGGTCACCGCTTCAGGATCGCTGCCCGGGGATTCTCGCTCGGTGAGTTTGGCGAGTCCGAAGTCCAATACTTTTACGAAGCGATCGCGAACAAATCGATCCTGGCGCAGCATGATGTTCTCCGGTTTCACATCTCTGTGCACGATTCCCGCTGCATGGGCCGCCTCGAGGGCCATTGCAACTTGAATTGCGATACCCAGTGCTTCATCGAGTTTTACCGGATTTCGCCAGAGACAATGTCTAAGCGTGTCTCCTTCAATGAACTCAGTGGCGAGATAGTAGGTTGAGTCAGCCTCACCGATTTCAAAAATGGTCAGGATGTTAGGGTGGTTCAAAGCAAGAACTGCCCTAGCCTCCTGTTTGAAGCGGCGCACCCGGCTCTCTTCTTTAGTTAACTCAGGCGGCAGGATTTTGAGTGCTACCTTGCGATTGTGCTGCCTGGTATCTTCGGCGAGAAAAACTTCGCCCATTCCGCCCTTGCCCAACCTTTTGATGATGCGATAATGAGCTATTGCTTTCGGCAAGTCGATATTGCCTTCTGGCGAGTCAGTGTTACTTCGGCCGGACATGGCTGGGCGTGCTTTCGAGACAGGTCAACAGTGAGCTTCAAATCACAAGATCAGTCGCATTGTATCATCGCCCTCAGGTTCAAACTACAAACAGCACGTGAGCAGAAGTTACAAGTTTTCAAGGAGATTTGGTTAGTTTAACGATGTATGCTCTTATGTCTTAGGTATCGCAACTCGCGGTGTTGAATGCCAAAGAGGGCAACAGGAATCACTATTGAGGCATCAAAACGGCTGTCTCCAGCAGTCCGAAAAGACTGTTTTCCCGCAAATTAAACAGTATGAAAGTTCCCTTGTCACACTTCTTCTATCGGCTATCGTTGCTCGTCGTTCTGTTTGCCATGGCTGTTGTCAGCCCGGCTCAGCAGCCGCGACCCAGCCCGACGCCTGCGCTCAGAGAACAAGACCCGGATACGGTAACGATTCCCATCAATCGTGTGCGGCTTCCTATTACCGTAGTCGATAAAAAGGGTAACTTCGTCCCCGGACTCACAAAAAATGACTTTTTCATTTTTGAGGATCGCGTCCCTCAACAGATTGAGACGTTCTCGGATGACCTCGGCGAAACCCTTCCCTTATATGTCGCCGTGTTAATGGATACGTCTCCATCTACTGCGGGCAAACTGAAGTTTGAGCAGGAATCTGCGATGAACTTTATTCAGACTGTCGTCCGCCCGCGAAGGGATCGCGTTCTGTTTGCGACTTTTGATCATGAGATTAATTTGCGCCAGGACTTTACGGACAAGCTCGACCTGTTGGATCGAGCAGTGTTTAGCGTGAAGAAGACAGGAAACCAAACGGCGCTCTTCGACGCCGTGTGGCAGTTTTGTGATGAGAAGTTAAGGTCAGTTGCCGGTCGGCGCGTGCTCGTAGTTATCACCGACGGTGAAGACACATATAGCCGTGCAAACATTCGCGATGCTATAGAAATCGCGCAACGAACTGAGACGACAATCTTCGCGATCTCCACGAAGGCCGGATTTGCTGCTACCGTACCGGGTGTCGAGGCTGGGCAAGTAAAGGATAAGTCTGACCGCGAGTTAGTCAGGCTAGCTGAAGAGACAGGTGGTACGGCTTTTTTCAGCGGGGATATGCTCTCGCTGGAACGTAACTTCACGAAAATCTCTAAAGAGCTTCGTGCGCAATACCTGGTGACCTACAAACCAATTAACGATCGCTACGACGGCAGCTTTCGGAAGGTTGAGGTCAAACTTGCCGATGGCCGTAAGGATTTGAAGGTTAGAACCAAACACGGTTACAAAGCGATTGCGGATAGCGTAAGACCATAAGGATGCGGAATGTTTGATCGAGCATACAGAAATCTATTGTTGACGATTGGCCTGGCGGTTTCGCTGGTCGGCGGCTCTGTTATTTCGCCCGAAATGTTGGCCCAGTCTCAAACCGGTGCCGATCCGCAGGAGAAAACCAGGAGTAGACGTACATCTGAACATCCTGCTCCAACTCCGACGCCTCCAAAGGATGAACTGGATTCTGACGAGGTAGTTCGCGTCGAGACTAATTTAACTAACATTTTCTTTACGGCGGCCGATCAAAATAAAAGGTTCATTAGCGATCTGAAGAAGGAAGATATCCGGGTGTTGGAAGACGGTCAGCCCCAGGAGATCTTTACGTTTCAGCAAAACATCGATCTCCCGCTCTCAATCGCAATCCTGATTGATACGAGTCAATCGGAGGAACGTACCCTACCCGACGAGAAATTGGCGGCACGTTCGTTTTTGGAATCGGTCATGCGGCCCGACCGCGATGAGGCCGCCATTGTTTCGTTTACAGGCGAAGTCACTCTGGAACAAGGATTCACTGGCAGTATGGAGCGGCTGCGACGAGCGATTGACCGCGTCGAATTTGTGCCACCTTCGGGTTACATCGGTGGTGGTGTCGTTGTCGGAGGCACACCTCCAATCTCCGACACAAACCAGATTCTGGCAGGCTCTACCGCGCTCTGGGATGCAGTTTGGGCGACCTCAAACGAGCTCCTCTCGGATTCCGCGGAGAACACGCGGCGTGCAGTCATACTCCTTACTGACGGCGTAGACACGACCAGCCAGGTGAAAATGCACGATGCTGTCGAACGAGCGCAGAAGGCTGACGCGCTGATTTATGCTATCGGCATCGGAGATTCTTACCACGGCGGCGTCGATGAAGGCTCGCTGAGAAAAATCGCGGAGCGGACCGGCGGCAGAGCATATTTTCCGCGGAGCGAAAGCGAGCTCAGGAAGGCCTTTGCTCAAATCCAACGCGATTTGCGGGAACAGTATTTAGTGGCATATTCGCCCTCAAATAAAGCCCGGGATGGATCCTACCGTCGTATCCAAATTGAAGTAGTGGGGCCAGAGGCTCGAGCGCAGAAGCTGAAACTCAACTACCGCCCTGGCTATTTCGCTAAAACGACTGGCTCAGGAGCGCCGACCAAAGGTCGCGCGCGCCCCTAAATCTCTCAAAAATTGGCCAATTCAATGGCTTTTCGCCCGAATTATCCCATGACAAACTTGGGCCAACTTTGTTATACTCCGTTCGGCTCAAGGGAATCCCATCCCGGAAGACCAAACTCCACAGGTTTCTGACGCAATCCCAAGTTCTCCGGTAGTTCCTCGCTACCTTCCTCAGGTAACCCTCCTCAACGTAGACCCGGAATTTGTCCAGCCTCAAAGCGGGTAAATAATGACCAACATCGCACAAGAGAAATCCCGAGTGCTGATCGTTAATGATGATCAGAAAGTGTTAGCTCTTTTGAGCGAACTCCTTGAATGCGAGGGCTATGAGATCGCGTGTGCTTCAAACGGTGGCATCGCGCTGGAGATGGCTCAGTCCTTTGTGCCGGATCTGGTGATAAGTGACGTCGTGATGCCCATACTAAACGGGATCGAACTGTGTCGGCACCTCAAAACCGATCCGCACACGGCTCCAATTCCCGTGCTTTTGATCAGCGGGCAACGCAACGAACCGGCCGACACGATGGAAGGTTTAACCGCAGGTGCCGACGACTACCTGGGGGTTCCATTTCGAAACGAAGAGTTTCTGGTTAAGGTCGCCCGCCTCGCCGAGCGACGTCGAGTTGAAAAACACTATCGGGAGATCGTCGAGCAGGCGGCAGACATTATTTACACCCGAAACATGCAAGGGTATATCACCAGCATCAATGAGGCTGGCGCTCTTTTCTTTGGCAAGCCTGTCGCCGAGCTTGTCGGTCGGCACCTCAGCACTTTGATTGGCAGCGAGGCAGCCGCGCGCGACGTAGAGCAAACCAGGAAACACTCTGATTCCACTCCGCTACGTTCAACCTACTATTTGAAAGACTACGAAGGAAACGGCCGTTACCTCGAGGGGGTGCTCACAATTGAGCGTGACCGTCAGCTGCGTCCAACGGGAATTCGCGGAGTTGTACGCGATATCACGGAGCGAAAGCTAGCTGAGCGTGAATTACGACAAAGTGAAGAGCGGTATCGCAAGCTGGTCGAGCTTTCTCCTGATGCTATTATTGTCCACAGCGAAGGCAACCTTATCTATGTGAACCCCGCTGCAGTGACGCTTTGGGGTGCCAACAGCGCCACCGAACTGATCGGCCGGCCAGTATTAGAAAGGGTCCATCCTGATTACAGGGAAGCGACCCGTGCGCGCATTCGAAAACTCCAACAATCAGGTGCGACCACTCTCCTGACAGAGCTCAAGCATCTTCGACTAAACGGAGAAGTCATCGACGTGGAAGTAACCGGCATGTCGATGGTCTTTCAAGGCCAGCCTGCCATCCAGGCAGTAATCAGAGACATTACCGATCGCAACCGCGGACGCGCAGCACTCCGGCAGACTGAAACCCAGTTGCGCACAGTGGTCAGCAGTGCCTCGCTCGTACTCTTTGCCCTGGATAAAGACGGCGTATTTACGTTAGCTGAAGGCGAAGGGCTAAAGCCACTCGGTCTGAAACCAGGTGAAATAGTCGGCCGGTCGATTTTCGAGGTCTACAAGGATGTTCCTCAGATCCTCAGGAACTTCAGAAGCGCTCTCAACGGAGAAGCCATCGCAGCTACCGTCGATGTGGGTGAGCTGACTTTTGAGGCCCGTTACTCACCAATGACCGATGAGAACAGTAATGTTGTTGGTGTGATCGGCGTGGCTACGGACGTTACTGAAAACAGAAAAGCACAAAAGGCGATGCAGGAAAATGAAGAGCGCTACCGTGAGCTCTTCGAGAATGCCAACGACATTATTTACACTCATGACCTGAAGGGAAACTTCACCTCCCTTAATAGAAGCGGAGAGAAAATCACAGGATTTAGCCGCGAAGAAGCCGCCCGGATGAACATTATTAATGTTCTCGCTCCTGAGTACGTCCCGGTCGCCCGGGAGATGATCGCCAGAAAAACCGACGACAAAGCGCCCACCGTTTACGAACTTGAGGTCATTACGAAGGGCCATCGCCGTGTGCGACTGGAAGTGAGCACTCGCTTAATCTATCTCGACGGAAAACCCGTCGGAGTGCAAGGTGTAGGTCGCGACCTGACGGAGCGGAAGCGCTCTGAAGAAGCGCTGGCCCAACAATCACAGCGCGAGGCCATGACGCATCGCATGTCGCAGGCCATACGTTGCTCTCTGGATAGTTCGGAGATTTTTCGTACCGCCGTCCATGAGTTAGGTTCCTACTTGAATGCCGATCGATGCTCGCTCTTCATGAAGGATGTAGGTGGAAACCGGGCCACAAACGTTGCTGAATATCATGCCGAGGGAGTCCTTCCTGCAGAAGCTAACTTCCAACTTGAAGAACTCCGCGTATTAATCGAGTCATTGGATAAGACCGGAGTTCTCTGCTTTAGTGATGCCCGCAACGATCCTCGGATTACAGAAGTATACGAACGCATTCTCTCCAAGGCGGGCGTGCAATCCATCATGTACGTGGCCATCAGGGTCGGCGAGGAAGTAACCGCAGCGTTTGCTCTGTCTACGACGCGAGAAATACGACACTGGAGTGAATCAGACATCGCCCTTGCAATTGCAGTTGCAGATCAAACTGGCATTGCGATTCGCCAGGCCGATCTTTATCAGAAGGCTGAGGCCACTTCAAAACGCGAGGCACTGGTGAACTCGCTCACTATGGCCATCCGCGCTTCACTAAGCTTGCCTGAAGTCTTGCGCACGGCCACTCGAGAACTTGGCATCGCGCTCGCGGCGTCGCGAGTACATCTCCACCTTTACGATCCCGATAACCCGGTCTCGCAGGTAGAACACGAGTATCTGGCGCCTGGCGTAGAAAGTATCGGCTCCATGCAGGTGAGCTTCGACGACCCGGTGGGCCGTCAACTCTTAAGCATGTCGAAACCGCTCGTCATTGACGACTCGCTTAATCATAACCAAGGGTCGGCAGAGTTTAACGCCTCGATTCGGGAACACGCGCACATGGTGGGTCTTCGTTCGCAGATCGATTATCCGCTAGTCGTTGAGGGATATTTTCGTGGCGTGCTCTGTATACATCAAACAGATCGTCTGCGTTGTTGGAATGAGGACGAGCTGTCATTCGTGCATTCGGTTGCCGAACGGCTGGGAATCGGTATGGCTCAGGCAGAGCTGTTCGAGATGGTAGCCAAGGCCAAATCCGAATGGGAGACGACTTT
Source organism: Pyrinomonadaceae bacterium (assembly GCA_035630655.1). GTDB lineage: Bacteria > Acidobacteriota > Blastocatellia > Pyrinomonadales > Pyrinomonadaceae > PSRF01. The sequence goes on along the minus strand of DASQKG010000103.1, from coordinate 27,460 downwards.
CGACGCCATGTCGGACGGCATTTTTATTTTCGATCGGGCCGGACTCATTAAGCGGGTAAACCGTGCCGGCGCTGCAATGGAGGCATCGCATCCGCGCGAGCTGTTGGGTCGCAAGTGCTGCGAAATTCTTCGCACCAGTTCCGAAGCATCAACCTGCGTTGTGGAGAAGGCCATTGCCGACGGGCGGAGCGTGACTATCGAGGTGACCCCCGATCGCCTTAATCGTCCGATTCTCGTGTCAATCGAGCCAATCCTAAACAAAGTGGGCGCTGTCATCGCAGTTGTTGGCACGGCGCGAGACCTCTCTGAGCTAAGGAAAGTCCAGGCGGTCGCGCGAGAACATCAGTCGCTACTGACAAACATTCTGGAGAGCGCCCGTGAGTCGATCTACGCCGTAGACATGGACGGCAGGTTCAAGTGGTGTAACAGCGCTACTCTGTCGGCCCTGGGACTGAAGCGAGAGGACTTCATAGGACGGCATCTGGTAGATCTCGTGTACGAGCAGGATCGAGAGACCATCCAGGAGAAACTGAGCAACGCCTTAAAGGGTGAGCCACAGACTTATGAGATGCGCTATTTCTCTGCCGGAGGCCGCCTACGCTACGCCAGAGTCGATAATTCGCCGCTGGTGGTTGAAGGCCGAACTACCGGAGTTCTGGGCATTGCGCGCGACATCACAGAACAAAAGGAAGAGCGCGAACGAGCCGCCCGAGCCGATAAACTACGGGCCTTGGGTCAACTCGCATCGGGTGTGGCTCACGACTTCAACAATTCCCTGGCGGCAATCCTCGGACGCGCGCAGTTGCTGCGACGCCAGACGCAGGACGAGGCGCAGCTGCGCAACCTCGAAATAATTCAAACGGCGGCCGAAGATGCTGCGGCTACTGTACGACGCATTCAGACTTTTGCGCGCAAATCCGCAGCGAAAGAATTTGAAATACTGGATGTTTCGGCGCTACTAAACGACGCTATCGAGATCACGCGCACCCGCTGGCAAAACGAAGCACGTTTGCGAGGTCTCGACTATGAAGTATTCCTCAACGCCGCAAGCGGGCAACACACTTTCGGTAGTGCCTCCGAATTGCGCGAAGTCTTCGTGAATCTAATCGTAAATGCGGTGGATGCAATGCCCACCGGTGGCAAGCTTTCGATAGGAAGTGAGTCTGATGCGGGACGCCTTCGCCTGCGGTTCACTGATACCGGCACGGGGATGCCCGAGGAAGTCAGACAAAGAATTTTTGATCCCTTCTTTTCAACCAAGGGCGCGCACGGGACCGGCCTTGGCCTTTCGGTAAGCTACAGCATCATTGAGAGACACGAAGGATCAATTAGCGTGGTTTCGGAAGTCGGTGGAGGCACTACATTCGCAATCGAACTTCCGGCAGCGGAAGTTAAGTCTCAAGCTGAAGAAATCGTCCCGGAAACCGTGGAAATACCTTCGCTGTCGATCCTGGTCATAGACGACGAGCCGGCAGTGCGCGAAACCCTGGCTGAAATGCTCGAAGTCATGGGCCACCGCGTATTTCTCGCGGACAGTGGGCAGAATGCGTTGCAAACGCTGGCTCGGAATAACTGCGATCTTGTGTTTACTGATCTGGCGATGCCTGAGATGGATGGATGGGAAACGAGTCGGGAGATTCGCAAGCGTTGGCCTAACATGAATGTCGTGCTGGTCACGGGTTACGGTACCGGAACTAAACCGCCCGCTGGTGAGGACCACCTGGTTAATGGAATAATCGGGAAGCCGTTCGACTTTTCACAGATTACCGAAACGATCATCGGCATCGTTGCCGGTCAGCCGGTGATGGAAAACGCAGGAGCTTAGCAGGTTTGGCGGGCTTGACGTGATTTCACAAAGCGATGCCAGCGACACGTCGGGGCTGCTTAATCGTGCCAACAGCGTGGATCCGTTACTGCCAGATATCGTAGATAGCGCTGATAACGGTCAGGTTCAGATTATCCAAGGGTGGGGACAATACAACCGCTGGCGGAAATGCAGTCAGGAACTGTGACGCCTACAGGCAACACCTTCAAACATAAGTTGGGAAATTGTGATTTGGAGCCATAGAACAATTCACTTCCTAGTTGCGTTCGATTTGCTCAATTGATTCCTGGGGTTTTAATAAGCTCTGCCGAATCCAGTGCGCATAACGACTGTTGATTTTCTGATTCCATAACACTGTGGCCTCGGTCTCGAATGATTGACCGGGAAGAAGTTTAAGCAGCTCAGGACGTAACAGATCCCGCGTCCCCCAGCCTGGACCGAAGTATTCTTTTAAGAATCCGGTCTCATCCGCCACGAATACTTTTAGGTTGCCATCCCAGACTGTCGGATCTCCGTCAAATAAAGCCGGCGCGGCAGATTCATTGGCGATCTTAAAACGTAGAAGAACGGTCCAGAACTCCGGATCTGCCTCAGTGCTTGTCGTATCAAAGTCATAGGTCGCGATTAAATTTGTCGCAGAAGTCGTATTGGCACTGAAGAAAATGTTTAGGGCAAATGCTAGAAACAGGTATTGTGCGACGAACCGCGCTATTGAAGGCAAAACTTTTTTATGCGTCGTAAGGCCAGCATGAGAGGATCCTTTCCGAAGAAGGGTTGAATTCAGGCTTCAGGGGAGCGTTCAAACAAGAGTTATTCCCGCATTCTAGTTTTGGCTCATTACACCGGCACTGGCGGTGAAGCCGACGCCGAAACCGACTATAATCGTGGGTCCATTCCATTCAGTTTTTTCAGCAAGCATGAAGCCGGTCGATGCGCTCGAGAGGTTGCCATAGTTCTTGAGGACTTCGTAGGAACCGTGCACCTTGGTCGAGTCCTTTTCAAGATGCAGTTGCGAGCAAACGCCGTCGAGAATCTTTTTACTGCCCGTATGGATCAGGCAATCGTCTACCTGGCCTAGCGTTGAAACTGGAGAATCAGGATGTTCGAGGACGCTGTTCACAGTGGAAACAGCGTAGTGTGCGCCACGTGCCGGCACCGTCGGTCGCATGAAATATTGGGGACGTCCCTTGAGGAAAGGGTGTGAGCTTTTGCTCGTCATGGTGAGAAGATTCACGTCATCCATCTCCTCGTTGGTCAAATGAGATATTGGACCAAAGCTGGGTTTACCTTCCTCGCGCCCGACAAGCAATGCAACAGCGCCGTCGCCAAAGAGCATTGATTGGATGACGAAGGTGGTATCCAGCCTCTTCTGTTCAAACTGGGATGCATCTAGTTTCTGCTCCTTCCTGAGTCTTGCGAGTTCGCGATAACCGTTGTATTCGTCTGCCATGAGTGGCGCAACAAAGGGAGTGTGCGCTTCGGCCATAAGTACGAGGGCCTTCTTTCCCGGATTCGCGGCCAAGTACCATTGAGCCACTTCGATAGACTTCAACAACACAGAACAACCCTGCGATTGCATACTGACCGTGCGAATAGAACGGGATAAGAGACCGTGAGTGCGGCCGATTACTTCCGAGGCCAGGCAGGGAAGCATCTGGTCCGGAGTGTTTGTGGCAGCAACCAGCAAACCGATCTGAGAAGGGTCTCCCTGCCACTCCGTGATGCAACGCCTGGTTGCATCAACCCCAAGTTCAGTCGTTGAACTGGTGGCTTCCATGGTTTTGCCTGCCAGGAAGTCGGGGTAATTCTCCATCACTGAATATCTTTGATCGACGCCCAGGGAGTTCAATGTATTAATGAGCTCAGGGGAGAGCTTATGCATGAGGGCATTCGTCAGGTCCGTGGTCTGGAATGCGTGGCGTGGGGTGGCTGTTGATGCTGATAATAAGTTAATCATGGTGTCTCCCTGGGGAACTGAGATCTGACCCGCTTACTCTTAGCGGTTACTGCTTGTTTGTTCACTCACGTACATATCAATGCCTGTGCCACGCGACTTCTGTGAGCATTCTCTTCCTTAAGTTCATTGAAATGACGACTTACAGTGCGGTCCGGCGTAAAGTGGCAACTAGCCAAGTTGGATACCGGGTATCCAACGAAATAGCAAAATCTTTTGTAAGGGCTTTTAAGGGGGCGCGGAGGCTGGTAAGCAGGTATACAGCTGTGTAGTTGGTATTCAACTATTCAACTATTCAACTATTCAACTATTCGGCTTGCACAAAGAGTCGAATGAAGGGGTTCGCGAAACGGTATCAGAACCGGAAGCGACCGGGTCACGGTTGGTAAGAAAAGACCCGAGTCTTACTACAAATCATCGCTTTTCGTACGGCAGCGGCGACCCGGTCGCCGCTCCCGGTTCTGACTCGTCGGCTACGCCGGCTCTTTGCACATAACCAACGAATCCGCTTTTGCACAAAAGGTCGTGTCGCTTGGCTCGCGTTTCAGAGATTTAGAAATCCTATAGCGAGGAAGTAGAGGCCAAGGTCGTATAGGCCAAGCGTATCGAGGCTGTTTGCGGGAGTATTCGAAACATGGCTACTGAGTCCAATGGACAGATCAGACATTAGCCACAAAGAACTTCCCAAAAAGATAGGAACCTGAGAGGTGGACATGATGACATTTGAAACTATGAGGATGGCGAAATAGGAAGCCTCAACTATGCGCTGAACTCCTTTAAGTTTGGGAAGGACCCATCGAAGGACGAAAACTGCTATCACGATGTTCGTCAATGACAGAGGCATGAGTATCCGACCCGGAAGCGGCTTGCCAAGACTAGCAATGGAGAAGCAGACCAGTGCCGCGGCAAACGATACCGCCCCAAGCTCGAAGGCAAGGGGAGCTTTATCTTCGGGAAGATCCAAAAGAATATCGCCCAGTGCGCACAAGAAGAACGCCAGGGAGACCAGGCGCAGCTCCAGGTAAAAACAGAGCCCCGCCAGGAACATAGCCGGCGCCGCCTTGATCAGTGCTCGCAGAAAGACCGGTAACGCTCTCGACACGGTGGTCTTGGTAAGTTGAGTGAAGACGGCAAGGACAACTAGCGTAAAGAAAATTAGAGTCCACGCCAGTGAGTCTCTGATGAGGAAATTGAATGTCATGGCAGTGAGTGGCTTCTAGATCTAGGTATAAAACGCGTCTCCGTTGTCCCAGGTCGACGGCGTCTTGGTTGCTCAGCCGGCACTATGGGACGCGGGTGAAGAGAAAAACACAAGAATGTTTTTCCAGGACTCCCTGAGCTCGGATGCGGAGGATATTATCATCCAAATCGCTTTTTCAGATGTTTTATTACGAGGTTCGTAGAGGGTTTCGAAATCAATGAGGACCACTAGCGGGCAGCAAGCTGGTAGCGGCCAACGGTGCTTTCACCAATGCTGCCGAAGTAAAGCGAGCCGTTGTGTTCCACGGCGTTGGCGATTTGGGCATAACACTGCGGTGAGCCGTCTTGCAGGTTTTCGACGACCTTTCCATTCCCGTCCAGTCCTAACACAAAGCTATATCGCTTGGGGGCGGGCTGTAGGAATGTAGGCAGACGCAACACAACTTTTCGCAGGTATGGATAGGGGAGCAGCCTGTCCAGCGTTTTATCGCGCGGGGTGACTAGCGCCAGCCAGAATTTGTCCCGGCGGTTTGAGGAGATGCCATCTGGAAAGCCGGGCAAGTTGTCGATGAAGATTTCTGTTTGGCCGGCCTTTGGTCCGCTGAGCCAGACACGATGTATTCGATACTCTGCAGTCTCAACCGCCAGAACAAACGACCCGTCCGGGCTAACGGCGACTCCATTCGCGAAACTAAGATCTTTTAACAACGTCCGTGTGGCTTTAGTTTTGGGATCGTAAGCTAAGAGGCGTCCATTTCCACGGTGTTCCAGCAGATCTGCCTTGTAATTGGTGAGGGGAAACTTGCTTGACGCGTCGGTGAAATAAACCGTTCCATCCGCTCCCACATCGAGATCGTTAGTGCATTTGAAAGGGACGCCATCCGCCTCGGTGCTTAAAACACTAGCGGTGCCGTCCTTCGCGATCGAGAGTAAACCCCTGATTGCATCGGCCACGATCAGATTACCGTTTGAATCAAAGATTAAACCCAGCGGCCGGCCGCGTGTGTTAGCGAAAACTTCATGCCTGGATCCATCTGCCTGAACACGCACGATACGTCCGTCGTCCATTCCCGCATAGATACGATGCTCAGCATCGATGGCCACATCCTCAGGTGCGAATCCTTCGCCGAGAGACAATCGCTCCACCGGTGAAAGCAATGAGTTCTGTTGATAGGGTCCGGTCAAAGCTGGGGCAGGCGGAGGGTTCCAGGCCACGGGCGATATAGGAACTGGCCACAGGAGCAGATAAAGGATCACCAAGCCGAGGACAACGATGAGGGGGCGTAAGAGTTTTTTCATTGGGAGACTGAAGGGTCAGTCTGGGTGGTCTATCTTTCGCCGCGCGCCTTTTCCACTTTAGTTTCCATCTCGACTGCGAGCTTCCGTATACCCGGTTGGTCCATGGGCTCGATTAACCGCAGCGCCTCGTCGAGAACGCGCCGCTGATACTCAGGCCAGTTTGGCAGGCCGGCAACGCTGCCGAGTTCGCCCGCGTAATATGCTGCACGAGGAGGCCGTACACTTTGCACCACGTCCTGTGCCACCGCCAGAGTCATGGTAGGAATCCCGTCGTCCTCGAGCGCACGCGCGATTAAAGAGACCGACTGATGGCAAAGCCTGGACGCAGGAATCAGCAGAGCCGCCTGCGCCTGATATCGTCTGACACTCTCAACCAGACGCGGCGCCATTTCTTCCGCCAGTCTTGCGGCATCCGGTATGAAGCCGCAGAAACTCCAAAACACCGGGTTGAGCTGGCCGATGATCCCATTGCTTTCAAATTCAAACAAACGCGCGAGCGGCAACTGCGAATTGATGTCCTGTTCGGTTGCTGCTGGATTGTAACTGCGTGCGGCAAACTTCAAGTCTCCCGCTTCAATCTGGGCTGGGATTTCCCGAAAACTAAGATCGCCCCCCGGCGCCGAAGTATCGAAAGGATCGGTCCCATCGATATAGGCTCCGGCTGATGAAATAAGGGCCAGATTCATCATCGGCAATGCGCGCCGTGCGGGCGCGAACGGAGCCCGCCGGTTCTTCACGAAAGGATAGGATTCGTCAATGTCGTCAGCCGACGCGTTGTTCCTGTTTTCCCAGTCGCTGTAGCTCCTGCGCCATTCCTCTAGATGCTCGATGATCTCCAAGTCAGTCCCTTCCTGCCTCCACCCGATTACTCACGATAAAGAAAGCGATTAGGCCGGCAATAATAGCAATAGAAAGCGCCACGACAGAATAGCTGTGCAACGCTGCGAAGGCTACTCGATTAGCGTCCGCCAGAGATACCTGTTCGATAGGAATTCCCACCGCTTGACGGAGCGCGCGCATTCTAGCGGCTATTACCCATTGGCCAATTCCGGTCGCAAGAGCCATCACCGCCAGCAGCATCAGTTGAACTACGAAAGCCCGCACGCCATATCTCTTTCGAACGACGACAGCGGCGACGATGGACAGCAGGCTAATGAAAAACCCTGACGTATTCACAACCGAAAGAGTGCGATTGACAATCCCGCCGGCAATCTCAGTTGCATTAGGCACATTGAAAGATCTCAAAACAGCAAACGCGCTGGGAGCGACGGCAGCACTGAAAAATATAGCCGCGCCAAGCCATGCTCCGATCAGTAACACTCTTACCTTATTGAGTATGTGACTCATGAATCGTAGTCGGAGAGTTCGCGCAGTAGCGATATCCGTGGAGGCTCAATCTGCGGCGGCGTTAACTCGCGCGGATCGGCCGCAGTCAATAACCACGAAAGACAACAATCGAGTTGCTGCTGGTACTTGATCAGATCCAGTGACATGAAAACGTTGGTTCCCAACTTCTCAAACTTTTCCTTTGCCCGTGTATACATCTGACGAGCGGCGCCCGGTCGTCCGATTTCAAGATGATGAAATGCAACCGCTGACTGAATCATAGCCTGCAGGAAAAGCTTTTCCTGTGGGCCAACTTCACCCATCCAGCGTTCTTCCCAAACGTCGTGAGCAGCATGAAACTCTCCGGCATTGTAGAGATCGATGCCGGCAATGTATTCAACCGGATACGCCGCGATGTGATCGTCGGTGTAGGGCTGATCGTGCGCGAGGGGTTCAATAGTCTTTGTATTCATATTCAACCAACGAATGAAAAACCACGGTTCCGGCGGCTTTGCCGCAAGCCGTGCGGAAAGGCTCAGCCTTTCCGACAATTATGACTATTTCCTTGAGGCTATGCCTCCAGTTCTGGTTAGAGGCATAGCCTCACATCTTGTTATCGGCTTCCGGAAAGGCTGAGCCTTTCCGCACGGAGGGCGGCAAAGCCGGGATCGTTCTACTTCATCGCTCACGGCCTTGCAAACGGGCGGCAATTACCTTCACAGCTGTGGCGCCCGCACCAGTCGCGCCGCTAATTGTGGGCGCCACAGGATTGGACACATCGCCGATAGCAAACACATTCGCCACCGTCGTCTCCTGTTGGCTCGTCACAACAACGTAACCGAGCTGATCCATATCGACCTGCCCTTGAATGATTTCAGTGTTTGGCTCAACGCCAATGCGAACAGCCACGCCGCGCACAGCCATCTGAAAAGGCTTCAGCGCATCCTTGCGTCGAATCTCAACTGCTTCAACTTCATCATTCCCGAGAATTTGGGTAACGACCGCTTCGGAGAACACGGTAATAGAATGTTCGGTCTTGAGCCTGTCGGCAAACTCACGCCGAGCTTTTAAATTCTTACTGCGATGGACGACGGTCACAGTGGGACAGACCTCGGCAAGTAACAATGCATTCTCTGCGGCAGCATCTCCGCCGCCAATAACGCAAACATCGTGACCGGCAAACTTATCGCGGTCTCTCGTCGGTGACTCGATAATCCCACGTCCCGCAAACTCCGCCTCTCCCGGAATACCAAGCTGCCGGCGCCTTACTCCCGTGGCCACGAAAATCGAGATCGACTGGAGTTGCTCGCCACTGCGCAGCCCGATTTTTTTGGCCCTCAGGTCAACGCTTTCAATTTCAACTCCGGTCCACAAATCGAAGTCGGCATCATCCACATGCTCGGAAAACTTGTCCAGAAACTCTGCCCCATTCGTTGCGCAAACCCCCGGGTAATTCGCAATTGGTCCGTGAATGGAATGAAGTTGGCCCCCCACTCGTTCGTTCTTTTCCAGCACGAGCGTGTCGAGGCCCAGCTCATCGCACCAGAGCGCCGCTGAGATGCCCGCGGGTCCGGCGCCAATGATAATCACGTCATGCATGGAGACTTTTTGCCGGCGTTTGGGCCAACAAAACTGCGCGGATGCTGCTCGCAACGTCGTCAGGCTGCAAACTTGAAGCAGCGAGTTTGCCCTCAGCATCCAAAAACTTTATCGCCGAGGTCATTTCTCTGTTATCCAACTTCCAGTAACCTCGGGTTTTCTCTTGGTTCAATTGGTCCAGAAGCTCTGAGAAGTCACGGCGTTCAACCCGCGGTCGGACCACTGTCTCGGCCCACGAATAGTAAGGATAGTCGATGCGATAAGCCCAACCGTCCTTCAGTGGAGTTGCAATCAGGAACAGACGGCCCTTTGCATATTGGGAGACTACGGTGTAAGGCGCTGCATGTTGCGCCGGATCAAAACCATTTGGACCGAAGACGTCGGGAGCCAGATTGACGAGGGAGAGCGAGGCATCCGGGAATTCAGTGACCGCGCTCGCGCCTCGTGCAAAGCTGTCCATTGCCCTGGCTATTTTCTCCCACGGGTCGCGCCAAAGATGTTCGTAGTCGTCTGTGCTGGTCAGAATGCGTTCGACTTCAGGAAGGACGAGGTCATACGCGCGCGCATCGTCGTCGACTTTTTCCTCGGCAAGATAGGAAGCGATTGGGGATCCCGGTTCGTCACTGGGAGCAGCCTGGTCTGCGCCCTGTATAACAATGCTGGCCTTGACCCCAGCCTCGCTTTTGAACTCGCAAAAGTCTCCGGCCTCAGCCGCCGGGATCAACTTTTCGCGTAGCTCCAGTGCGCGTTCACCGGTAAGCACGGTCCAAACAGAAAGTATTCCGTCGGTATCAAAATGATTATTGGTGACCAGCTCGATGCCACGTGTGAATTCAAGTTTTTTGGGCGAAGCAACGAGGTTCAAAGCGATTTCCGTTGATGTGTCGGCTTTGAGCTCGGCAGGGGTTTCGTTTCCTTCCCAGTGAGAAAAGTGGACGCTGTTTGCTACTGTGCCGTCAACGGATAGCTTCGGCACATCGTCGATACCGGGATGATAAAACTCAAAACGCATGTCTGTTGGCGATTGAATTCAGATTGGAGCTAGCAACGAAAGTGTAGCATGCGCCCCTCCTATGTCCGACACACTTTATTAGTTTGTCGTGTTGAAGTTGGGACTATGCAAGCTCACACAATCTCCTGCCAAACATCGACAAACTGAAGTGTGCCGGACAGGTTGCCGAAGCCCCGACTCGTGCCTGCGAGTGACACGCAAGAACGCCTGTCCTACAATTCGTAAACAAACAAATACCTGGAGGAATCATGAACCCAGCAGTTACTCAGCCCATGCAGGAGATTAGTGCCACCGAACTCAAACAGCGTCTCGACAACGGTGACGACATTCAGATCGTCGACGTGCGTGAAGCGAACGAAGTCGCAGTCGCAAAGATTCCGAATTCGATCCACATTCCGCTGGCCCAGGTTCTGGACCGAAGTTCGGAGATCGATCCAAACCGCGAGACTGTGGTTCATTGCAAGATGGGCGGGCGCAGCGCACGAGCCATCGATGCACTGAAGCGTTCCGGGTTTTCCGGCAATTTACTAAATCTCAAAGGTGGGATTACCGCCTGGTCGAATGAAGTGGATCCCAGCGTACCGAAGTATTAATGGGGAACCGTTTAGATTGCGCACTTGTGCGCAGGTCCACATTGGCCATTAGGTCCGGCGGACAAGTCCGCATTCTAAACGGACGGTTTCTTCGTTTACGCACCTGGATAACGCTTGTCGGCCTGTCCTTTTTCAAGTCAACGAATAAGGGAAGGGCGACGGAGACGATTTTCCATTTATCATTTGTCATTTCTCAGTTGTCATCGCAGCCAAACCAGTGGCTGCTCTTAAATGGAAAATGAGAAATCAGAAATGGAAAATCGTAAGACGCGTTGATCGGATCGGCTTCTTCAGCAGGACAGACAGGAATGTCTGTCCTACTTGGTTATGCCGTGCAGTTTTATGAAGGGGCTCATTGAAGTGATCACCATTCCTTCGATCACTTCCATTCGACAGGCGAGCCCGGTCCGGTCGCTGACGCTGGTCTCGCTCTCCGTGTGGTACCAAACCTGACAATTCGTACAATCACCATTCCAACAAAAATCTCCATACGAAATCGAGTTTAGCGAGAGGAACTGGAAACACCTCAGCAGCCGGTTCTTTTCAGGCACCTCAACCCGCTTGCCGAGAACTTCAATGCTCACGAGCCTTTCGTAAGGGTCGAGTAGATCGTCAACGACGACATTTTGTTGGATGTCTGCGACGTCCTGGGACATAAGTTGGCAAAGTATAAGCTATTCCGGTTTGAAAAAAATACTGTAAAGTCTTCTTAAGTGGCGGCATTTGATCATGCGGAACTATAAAACTATCCGAGATTAGGCAGCTTCTTAAAGGCAGAGTCAGAACAACAAGGGGCCTCTGGCTAATATGCCTCGCGTATCAACCCCCCTTTAGCTCCGAGCGTACTTCTGCACTGTCTAACACCCCATCTCAGAAGCAAACCAACAACTTCTTGTTTTTGTGACAAGCTTTCCTGCTCATCGAGTGAAACCGTTCGATGTAATCTGCGGATGGTTGTTTCGCTCGGTCCTGCCCGCTTCGCATCTTCGCGAAGAGATTGCTAAACTACACGCATACGGAGGTGGGATTTGTCGCTAGTTATCTATACAAAACCAGGTTGTCCTTACTGCCAGCAGGCCCGGGATTACTACAATTCGAAGGGCATACCCTTTACGGATTATGACGCTCAAACCGATCGGGCGCGCCGCGTAGAGATGCTTGCGTTGTCCGGCGGTGATCCCACCGTGCCATGCATTGTTGAAAACGGAAAGTACAAAGGATCCGGTTGGGGCGATCCGCCCCGCGGTTGAACGGTCCATGATTGATGGCCGTGCGCCGTCAAAACATTTCCATACCGAGCGCCTAACCAGCTTCCACTCCAGGAGCCGGTTCGTTCATAACTTTGAATCCCAGGAAGGCCCCCAGATGAAAAGACTTAAGACGGTTATAGCTATTGTACTCATGGCTCTCTCTGCCATCGTCGCACTTAGCAGCGACGCCTTCGCGCAGCCCAACGGAAATGGACCAAAACTTCAACCACCCATGACACCAAAGAAAACCAAGACTACAAAAATTCATGACTACACCATGATCGACGATTACTTCTGGCTGCGGGAAAAGTCGAACCCGGAAGTGATTGCTCATCTCGAAGCAGAGAACGTTTACACCGAATCGGTCTTGAAACCGACCGCGCCTCTTCAGGAAAAGCTATATAAAGAGATGGTTGGCCATATCAAAGAGACCGACGTTACAGTGCCTTACCGTCAGGGAGGGTATTTCTATTACTCGCGCACCGAACAGGGCAAACAGTATCCAATTTACGCGCGCAAGAAAGGCAGCCCCGAGGCGAAGGAAGAGATCCTGCTCGATCAGAATGAGCTGGCGAAAGGCTTCAAGTTTTTCAGCATCCGAGGCCTGGTCCCAAGCGATGACGGCAACCTTCTGGTTTATTCAACCGACACCACCGGTTACCGTCAGTACAAACTTCAGATTAAAGACCTGCGCACCGGCCAGCTTTTGCCGGAAACGTTTGAACGAGTTGGAAACGTCTCCTGGGCAACTGACAACAAGACCATCTTCTTTACGACTGAAGATGCAGTGACGAAGCGCTCAGACAAATTCTTCCGCCATGTGTTGGGTAGTGGCAAAACGGATTTGATTCACGAAGACAAGGACGACTTGTTCGACCTGGTGTCTTACCGCTCGAGAGACAAGTCCATTATCTTCGTGGGATCCGAAAGCAAGACTTCGACCGAATATCGCTACCTGCCGGCCGCCACGCCGCTGGCTGAGCTCAAGGTGATTAGCGCTCGCGAACCCGATCACGAATACAACGTCGACCACCGCGAAGGCGTTTTTTACATCCGGACAAACAAAGGCGCCAAGAATTTTCGAATCGTCACGGCCTCTGTTTCAAATCCCGGGCAGGCAAACTGGAAGGAACTGGTGGCGCACCGCCCCGCGGTGAAGATTGCGGATCTCGATTTGTTTGCGAACCATCTTGTTCTGTCGGAATGGGAAAAAGGTCTCGAGCAGATCGAGGTTCACGATTTCAAAACAAACAAGATGCACCGGATCGAGTTTCCTGAACCGGTTTATTCGGTACAGCTCGCGCAAAACAGGGAATTCTCAACACCCGTTGTGCGTTACAACTACGAGTCGCTGGTCACTCCGGATTCCGTTTTTGACTACGACATGAATACCCGCAAGGCAACACTCCTGAAAGAGTTGGAAGTGCCGGGTGGATTCAGCAGAACGAATTATAAGTCGGAGCGCGTTTTCGCCACCGCGTCGGACGGCGCCAAGATTCCGATGTCGATCGTCTATCGCGTGGGCACAAAGCTCGACGGCTCAGCGCCGGCATTGCTTTACGGCTACGGCTCCTATGGCGCCTCGATGTCTCCTACATTCAACTCCAACCGGCTCAGCCTGCTTGACCGCGGAGTTGTTTACGCGATCGCACACATTCGGGGCGGCGGCGAGCTCGGCGAGGAGTGGCGTGAACAGGGACGCATGATGAAGAAGATGAATACGTTTACCGACTTCATCGCCAGCGCCGAGCACTTGGTCAAAAATAAATACACATCAAGTGACCGCTTGGTGATTCAGGGCGGAAGCGCCGGCGGACTGCTGATGGGCGCCGTCAGCAATCTGCGTCCGGATCTTTTCAAAGCAGTCGTGTCGCAGGTGCCTTTTGTGGACGTGCTGAATACGATGCTCGATGCCTCGTTGCCGTTGACGACCAGTGAATACATCGAGTGGGGCAATCCAAACGAGAAGGCGGCTTATGACTACATGAAGACGTATTCGCCTTACGACAACATCGCTAAGAAGAATTACCCGGCGATGCTGGTGAAGGTCTCACTCAACGACAGCCAGGTGCCTTACTGGGAAGGCGCCAAAATGGTGGCCCGGCTGCGCGAGATGAAGACTGACAATAACCCGTTGTTGCTGAAGACGAATATGGGTGCAGGCCACGGCGGCGCGTCTGGACGGTATGACTATCTACGGGAAGTCGCGCTGGACTATGCCTTCATGCTTTGGCAGATGGGCCTGGCTGAGTGACAGTAGGACAGGCATTCCTGCCTGTCTGACGTTGGCAAGGCTTTTGTGTAAGCCAAACGGCCACCGGGGAAGCTCCGACAGGCAGGAATGCCTGTCCTACAAGGGCGCCTTGACAGAGTCTCGAGGACTTCCTATAGTCGCTTCACCAGTTAGCGAAAACGAAATGTCTAAAACCTGTTACTGCATTTGCTCCTGCGCTTGTTGCGTCTGTTGTTGGGACGCGACCGGGAGAACATTTGCAGCGAAGGCTACATGAGTTAGACGCTAACGCAACAAAGGTTTTCAAGTCCGGTCGCGAGCCTGAAAAGGATTCGCGACCGTTTTGTTTACAGAACCGAGCGCGGTAGCGCCGGATACCAGAGACGACCTTCGTATAAGAGATGTATCTCAATACTTCTTACACGTGTTCGCAGGTCACCTTGGCTGCCGTGAATAGACCCGAAAGTGGCCTTTGGGATCCGGCGCTACCGCGCTCGGTTCTGTAAGGTGTGACTTCACGCCGTGCCGACGTACCGACGATGGTCGGCATTGAAGAGGAAACGAAGATTATGAGCACAGGCCTACTCGAGCACGCGGTTCCCGCCGCTCACATAAACTCTATCGAGTCGAGCATTGGTAATACGCCCTTGATTCGTCTGCGACGAATTACCTCGGCGCTGCCGCAGGGTGTCGAGCTTTTCGCGAAAGCCGAACATCTGAATCCCGGCGGTTCCGTCAAGGATCGTCCGGCGCTGCAGATGATTCTGGCCGGCGAGCACGACGGAAAGCTGCGGCCAGGAATGACGATTCTTGACGCGTCGAGCGGAAACACAGGCATCGCTTACGCAATGATCGGAGCGGGCCGCGGCTATCCCGTCACTCTTTGCTTGCCGAAAAACGCCAGCCGGCAACGCAAACAAATCCTGCGTGACTTTGGTGTGGAGGTGGTTGAAACCGATCCGCTTCGGGCAACTGACGGAGCCCAAATTACCGCGCGTGAAATTTTCGAGAGGGACCCGCAGAAATACTTCTACCCCGACCAGTACAACAACGAGGCAAACTGGCGGGCGCACTATGATGGAACGGGTCCCGAGATTTGGGCGCAGACCGAAGGACGCATTACTCACTTCATCACGGGCCTGGGAACGTCCGGAACCTTTACGGGAGTGATGCGTCGTCTCAAAATATTCAATCCGAAGATTCAGGGGATCTCAATACAACCGGCTTCGCCTCTACATGGGCTGGAGGGGTTGAAGCATATGGAGACGGCAATGGTGCCTGGCATCTACGATCCAACTCTTGCCGACGCGAATGTTGAGGTTGAAACGGAAGATGCGCAGGAGATGGTGCGGCGGTTGACACGTGAAGAAGGATTGTTCGTGGGTACGAGTTCCGGAGCAAATGTATTTGCCGCGCTGCGATTGGCGCAAACGCTAACGCCGGGCGCCGTAGTGGTCACGGTTCTTTGCGACGGCGGCGAGCGGTATCTTGACTAAGACGCAAGGGACGCCTCTTTCGTTTTACTGTTTAGGAGCGGACTTGTCCGCACGCCGCGGGCACAAGTGCCCCATCTAAACGGCAAGATTCGGTGGGTGATCTTGGCGGCTACCTTTAAGAAATGATCGAACTATCGGAACAAAACCAAATTGAGATTCGAGCTCACGGCGAGCGCGACTATCCACACGAATGCTGTGGCCTCCTACTTGGCCGATTTGCTGAGAATGGCGCCAAGGTGTGTCTGCAAATCTATCCCATTTCAAACGCGCGCGAAGACGAGGCGAAACGAAACCGGTTTCTTATCCGGCCGGAAGAACTAATGCGCGGCGAAAAACATGCGGCCGCGAATAGTCTGGAGGTAGTCGGTTTTTATCATTCTCATCCTGACCATCCGGCGATACCTTCAGGGTATGATCTGGAACACGCCTGGCCAGTCTATTCATATGTCGTCGTCGCTGTGAAGGCAGGGCAGGCCGAAGACTTGCGGTCATGGGAAATGCAAACGGACCGGTCACGATTTGACGAGGAACGAATTGAGCAACCGAGCGGGTGTTTAGAGTACAAGCTTTAGCTTGCGGGGTTTCGCAAGAATGTAGCTGCGGGTTGCGAAACACGCAATTTAAAGGTTGTACTCTACAGGCCTATCTCGTGGCCATCACAGAGTTGAAAGGAACCTGAACATGCCAGTCACTATCACAATACCTACGGCCTTGCGCCAGTTTGCGGGCGGCAGCTCACGCATCGAGGTAGACGCCGCAACCACCGGCGAGGCGCTTGACCAGCTAACTTCCGAGCACGCAGAGCTCCGCCGCCACCTTTATGATGACAAGAATGCGTTGCGCAGCTTTGTAAACATTTACGTCAACGAAGAAGACATTCGTCACCAATCCGGCGCGGCTACTCCACTCAAAGACGGCGACACGTTGATGATCGTGCCGTCGATTGCCGGTGGCTCAACTGCGGAAGCCGACGTTTCAGCCGAGCTGCCTTCGCTTTCGAATGAAGAGATTGCTCGCTACAGTCGACATCTGATCATGCCGGAAGTAGGCATGGAGGGTCAGCGAAAACTCAAAGCGACCAGCGTACTGATGATTGGCACCGGCGGACTCGGCGCGCCCACGGGAATGTATCTTGCCGCCGCCGGCATCGGCCGGTTGGGTATTGTCGATTTCGATGTCGTTGACTCGTCTAATCTGCAGCGACAAATAATTCATGGAACGAAAGACGTCGGACGCCGGAAGGTAGACTCCGCCCGCGACCGACTTGCTGACATTAATCCTTTTATCGAACTCGAAACTCACGAGACACGCCTGACCAGCGAGAACGCGCTTGGCTTGTTCGCGAATTACGACATCATTGTTGACGGTACAGACAATTTTCCGACGCGTTACCTGGTTAACGATGCCTGCGTCTTAACCGGTAAACCCAATGTGTATGCTTCGATATTTCGGTTTGAGGGGCAGGCGAGTGTTTTCTTTGCCGAGCGCGGAGCGTGTTACCGGTGCCTGTATCCCGAGCCGCCACCGCCTGGCTTGGTACCGTCGTGTGCGGAAGGAGGTGTACTGGGAGTCTTGCCCGGAATCATGGGCGCGATTCAGGCCAATGAGACGATCAAGATCGCGCTGGGGGCCCAAGAGACACTCGTTAATCGACTGTTGTTGTTCGACGCCTGGGCCATGCAGTTTCGCGAATTCAAGTTGCGGAAGGACCCGCTTTGTCCAGTGTGTGGTGAGAACCCGAGCATCAAGGAATTAATCGACTACGAGCAATTTTGCGGAATGAAGCCGGCCCTACCTGTTGAAGAAACGAAGCTCGAGGAGATTACGGCAACTGAACTAAAAGCAAGGTTGGATCGCGGTGACGATATCCAAATAATCGACGTGCGGGAACCAAACGAATATGAGATTGCGAAGATCACGGGAACGAAACTGATTCCGCTCGGCCAGGTGGTTAACCGCATGAATGAGATCGATCCGTCGCGCGAGACTATTTTCCATTGCAAGGGCGGTGTGCGCAGCGCCAAGGCAATTGAAGCTTTGAGAGGAGCCGCTTTTACAGGACCAATGGTTAATCTGAAGGGCGGGATCACAGCCTGGTCAAACGACGTGGATCCGAGCGTGGCGAAGTACTAGGTGTCGGGTATCGGGTGCCGGGTGCCGCGTGCCGGGTGTCAGGTGCTGGCTGCCGGGAAGAAACGAATCCAGGTTGAGGATTTTCCAGCGCTTGGAAGTTAGGAAGCGAGATAAGCAATAATATCGATACTCGGTCTACTCTTGCCGACACCCGACACCCGACACCCTTCTTCACACTTTCACGCGATTAACCATGTCTCTAAAGGCAACAATGTTTTGTTGTCTCAATTCAAACTGGCTTGGGCCAACTTTCATTTCCACTACTTCCGCCTTCGCAATCTTTACGAAGGTCGCATAAGGAAGTGTCACTTCGAGTGTTTCAGTCATTAGGGTGTCGGTGCTTAGGCCGGCCAGTGTCATCCTGCCAAGTCGATAAGTCACGCCGTCAGCTACGACCGAAAGGTCCCTCTGACTGAGAGAGTGCCGCTGGTCCCAGTCGTCTGTTTGGAAGATTATCTGCAAGCTGGCCTGACGCACGTAATCAAGCTGGATGCCCGGGCAGTGGAGTCTCGCCACCAGACTGACACAGGCATCCTTAAAATTGCCTTTCGTGCGACCACACGTGACGCGCATTTTCTTCAACGTGATAGTCGTTTCGTGGGTAAACCCGTCGTATTTACTTTCAATCTTGCCGTCATGATTGGTGGTTTGGTTGGCGCCGCCAGGTGTAGCAGTAGGTTCCGATCTATGAAACGCATTGATTTGGCTTGTGCCGGCTATAACAAGCAAACAGAAGGTAATAGCAAATAACTTCATGGTTAATTCCTCGAAGGTTTTGATTAGGAAACTGTGAGAGAAAACTGGCGGCAAGAGACCGAAACTACTTCTGAAGTGATGCAGTCGGGCTAGTAGCAAAATAGCCAAGCCGGGCGGCGGATGTCAACGTGAAAATAAAGGATTACAGAACCGAGTAGCTACTCATTGAGGTTATCGAGCCCGACAAACTTCCATCCATTTGCGGTGCGGGCAAATGAGTAAATGATCACCTCGTGACCGGCGGCGTTCTTACATGCGACGCTAAACAATTTTGCGTTATCTGGGTCGCTCTGAGGTTTAGCGGTCCGGAAACATTTCGCGGCGTCAGTCTGGCCCTTAAAAACTTTGCGATAACGGCTGATCAGTTGCGTTCTGTTTTTAACTGATGCCATGCCATAGGGCATCTCAACCGGAAATCGCGTGAGGGCGGTAACTGAAGCCTTGTCTCCTTTAATGACGGCCGCCCGAAACTTGTTCCAGAACTCCTGCACCGAACTGTTCGTCTGAGGTGAATTTCCCGACGCGTAGGACAATCTAGTCGCCGTCATCAATACGGCGGTTCCCAGTAACACCAGAGACAAACTCCAGGTAAGGACCTTGCTCATCTAGCGTCTCCAGTCATCCGCATTAGTTTGTCTTCTCGGAGCAACGAGTGCGCCAGCATCAACCTCGCCATCATCCGCAGTTCATTACGGCCCAAACGATCAACTAGTCCTTTGGTGCGATCGAAATCTGTCTTGGCAAGAATTGAAACACTTTTTCCGTACTTGAGCATCACGAATTCCATAGAGATGCCGCCCGAGTTTTGTAAGATAACCTCGCCTTTTTTGACTGTGCCGGTTCTCACCACCTTGTCGAGCAAAATGAGTTTGGATATGCGGTCGTTCGCCCGGTCAATAGCGCCTTCCATAATTGCGAAGGCCCTGGCTGGTTCAACCAAAGCGTAGGCGCAGACTAGTGCGAGCAACGCATTAGTTTGTGTGTCACTGCTGAAATCACTCTTGATTAAAGTCTGCGCCTCGTCCAGCAGCTTCAACGCTTCGTCGTGTTCGCCCTTCTTCTCGAGCAGCAACGCCATCTCGGCCATCGCCCGAGCCCGTTCCTCTTTTAGCCGAACCACTGGAAGCAGTTTGCGCAGTTCGTCAGCGTTACCCTTGTTAATTGCCGAATTGATCTGCTCGGTGTCGAGTGTGTCAATTAAACTTTTTCGCACCGAGTCGTCTTTGATCTCAGCATTAACATATTCGCGCAATGCGTCCGCCCGCTTGCGCATGACAGCCAATACGATCGCTTGCTGTTGCGTCCAACGACGCTGCTCACTATCAATATCCTGGGATGCCGCCAACAGTTCCTCAGGAGTTCCATTACGAACCAGAGAATTGTGCAGCTGCCAACCTTTCTGTTCCTTAGTTAGTGTCTCATTGAAAACTGCGACCTTCTTCTGCAGCAACGCAGAACGTTCAGGCGCAAACTCTTCAATCTCCGGCATCAGCTCAGTAATTGAGTAAAGAAGGTTGTTGTTCTTGTTCGCTGACAGTCCGAGCGCTGAGTTCGCGATCATTTCAACCAGTTGACGCCGTTGTTCGCGGCTCAGCTTCAGGGGGCTGGCTTCGCCTCGATACGTCGTCTTGTCTTCAGGAGACTCGGTTGGAGTCCGGCTGGAGATTAGGAGTTCCGTCGCAAGGCGCGACGCAACGATGTCTGTCGCGATGTTCCTTGTTTGAAGTTTGTCGATAAGCTCACCGGCAAACCTGGAGCTCAGTTCGGTATCGAGATCATGTAAGCGCATTAGAAGATTGAATACGGAGAAGGTAAGGCCCTTACCCAAACTCTCTCGAGCTATCTGGATGGCGCGCTTAGGATCGCGAGCGGCAGCTTCGGCAGCGATCTCCTGTTCCAGGTTCGGTAGATAATTGGAGCCGAGCAGCTCAGGTGGCGGCTGTTGAAATGAGCGCAATAGATCCAATGCCAACTCCGGATCGCGACGGGCGACTTTAAGTATCAGATCGCGTCTGGATCCAAAGCCCGCAAGAAACGCGCTGAGATGCTGCTTTTCCTGATCACTCGTGGCCGGAGGCGTAATCAATGCGAGGACGTTGTTGGCATCCCGGAAAAGATTGCGGGCGCGCTCCTCATCGTGGTCCCACAACAGGTCTGCCGACTCGGTCAAAACAAACGCACGATTCTCCGGCAGCTTGAGACTCAAGGCCCCAGTGGCAATTTCATCAACCAGGACGTAACTCTTGCGTTTGAGTTCCTGCTTCCGTTCCGCTTCTTTTTTGGCTTTCTCTTTGTCGCCAACCTGAGCTGCCGCGGCCGTATAAACAAGCAGCAACGCCAGAAAAGACAATAAGGCTCGTGAGAGTGATTTCATCTTCATCGTTAGGGTAGGGGAGACGACGCAGCCAGTGTGCAAAAGATACTACGGGATAGTCTAAAGTCCAATGTCCAAAGTCCAAGTCCAAAGGTCAAAGCGCGAGGTTTAGAGTTCATCCAGCTTTAGCTTGCGTAGGCCGGCGAAAAGCAAACCTGAAGGTTGAACTTAAACTTCGCGCCCTGACTTTGGATATCGGAGGGGTCGAGGAATAGTTAGATGTTGGAAGGGTGGACTTGCACCAGCGGGGCTGGCCCGCCGGGGACCCCGCTTTACCCCCGCTCGTCAAATAGCACGAACTTGCGCGGGGGCAAGCCCACCTTCCCTACCTCTAACTATTCACAGTTGATTCATTTGAACCTTGGACCTTGGACCTTTGGACTAAGCCTGTCCGGTTGCGGTGAAGCGAGGGTTGGGAGTTAAATAGGGTGAAAGCAAGACAAAGCAAATGGTTGGAACAACGCTGGGGAATTACAAGATTCTCGAGAAGCTCGGTGCGGGCGGACAGGGAACGGTCTATAAGGCAATTGATTCCAAGTTGGGCCGCACCGTCGTCATCAAAGTCCTGCCTGAAGAACTAGTTGCCAAAGAAGCCAATCGCAAACGTTTCGAACGCGAAGCCCGGCTCGCCTCTTCTTTGGACCATCCGAACATCTGCACCATTTTTGATCTCAACGTTATCGACGGTGTCCATTTCATAGCGATGCAGTACATCGATGGGCGCAACGTGCGACAACTTGTAAACGGCAGGCCCCTACAGCTCGAGAGCGCGCTTTCAATCGCCATTCAGGTAACGGACGCGCTGGCAGCAGCACACGCGCAGGGAATCATTCATCGGGACATCAAGGCCGGCAATGTCATGGTCAACAGCAAAGGCCAGGCGAAAGTACTCGACTTCGGCCTGGCAAAACTTCTCGACGATGAGGCGGCGCGCACTTCCGGAATCCATCACACTGAGTTGACTGAAGTCGGCATCCCTTACGGCACCGCCACCTACGCAGCTCCGGAACAAGCCCGCGGCGATCGGGTAGATTCACGGGCCGATATCTTTTCCACGGGTGTGTTGCTTTACGAAATGCTAACCGGGACCTGGCCGTTTCGCGGCAAGACCGCAGTAGACGTTCGCCACGCCGTATTACACGAAGAGCCACCGACGCTCAGCGAGGCGAGACCTGATCCAGTGCCGCCGCGTTTGCAACAGGTGCTCGATCGCGCACTGCAGAAGCACCCGCGAGATCGATATCAACAGGTTTCTCAATTCCGCGACGATCTGCGCGCAGTAGTGCGGGAAATTGGACTAACCGGCGGAGTGATAGTAGATGACAGTGGCTTGCCGGTTGTGCCTCGGCATTTGAGTAGTGAAAGTCCGGTAACGCGTGCGCTGCGTTGGTTCAAGAGGAACGTCACTGGAAGTGAAAGCTCAAGCCCATCTGGGCGAATGCGGGGCTCGTCGGAACCGCGCGACGCGCATGAGACGCCGACCACGCTGGGAGATCGCGACCGCAAAAGTATCGCGATCCTGCCTTTCAAGAACCTGAGCAACGACCCGGAAACAGCCTTCTACGAATTTTCATTGGCAGACGCGGTAATCACCGAACTGGCGCGGGTGCGGTCTCTGGTGGTGCGCCCGTCGTCGGTAATCGTGAGGTATCAGGGCAAGCAGGTTGATCCGGGAGACGTCGGCCGCGAGCTGGCGGTAGACGCGATCCTCACGGCCAGCTTCCTGCGCGCGGGTGCTCATTTACGCGTCACGGTGCAACTGCTTGACGTGAGGACCAGCGAGATCCTCTGGAGCGATCGCATTGATGCTGACGCGAGCGACATTATTGCGGTTCAAGATACGATCGTTCAGCACATCGTTGACGGCTTGCGGATTGAGCTCAGTCCGGACGAGAGAGTGGAACTCGCAAAAGGCTCCACCACTGACGCCGCCGCCTCTGAAGAATACCTGCGCGGAAGAAACTGCCTGGGCCAGTTTATCTATCACACGATCGGTCGCGAGGATCTCGATTCCGCAATAAACCATTTCGAGCGGGCTGTAGACCTGGATCCCAATTTTGCCCTTGCCTATTCGGCGTTGGGAAGTTGCTACGTCAACCGCGTGCTGAAAGCGCTCGGTGAAGCAGACGATCATCAGAAAGCCGAAAAAGCATTTAGTAAAGCATTGGCGCTCGATCCCAAATTGCTCGAGGCGCGCATGCAAATGATTTTCATTTACCTCACGCGCGGCGAAAAGCAAAAGGCGCGTGAGGCAGTTGTGTTGCTGCGCGAAGAGTATCCCAATGATGTTGGCGTTCACTTTGTTCGCGGGGTCGTAGCTCGCCTGGATGCCGAATATGAACGCGCGCTGCGCAGTTTTGACCGCATGGTCCGGCTCAACCCAAATGAACGCGTGGTGGCCAGTTATAATCGCGCGCGCATCTTCATGTACCAGCAGCGTTATGAGGAGGCCCTGGCTGAGCTCGATCAAGGGGCCGAGATGGAGCCTGACCATCCTTTGATTCAAACGTTTCGCGCGCGCGTGCTTTACTACCGTGGTGAGGTGGATGCGGCCACTCGGATCCTGGAACAGGTGCTCGACCGGCATCCACGGATGGACGGCATCAGACCGATTCTGGCAACCTGTCTGAGTGCGCAGGGCAAACATGAATTGGCCAACCAGCAGCTGACGCAAAAGGTGAAGGTCGCCGCTGAATCGGATCATGATATACCTTACTGGCTGGCGTCTGCTTATCTAATGCAAGGCCGGCAGGTGTTGGCGCTCGAATGGTTGGAGAAGGCAATTAATCTTGGCAACGAGAATTATCTTTGGTTTGAATCCGATCCTAATTGGACTGACTTGCATGACGATCCGCGTTTTAAAGCATTGATGCAAAAGGTCAAGACCTCACTAGAGAAACGCGAGGAAACCCCTGAATGAAAACCTTTGTCGTCGGCGATGTTCACGGCCGTTGCGCTCAGCTCGAACGATTGCTGGAACTGATTCCGCGTGAGGAGTCGAGGGATACGCTCGTGTTTTTGGGCGACTTGATCGATCGTGGACCCGACGCGCCTGGTTGTGTGGCACTCGCGCTGAAACTGTTCACCGCGAATCCCGAAAGAGTGGTCTGCCTGCGCGGTAATCACGAACAGATGATGCTGGAATTCATCGAAGGCAGCGCGAATCTTTGGATTACTCCGGTCACCGGTGGCGAGCGAACATTTGAGCAATATACGAAAAAGGCTCTAACGATAACCAAAGAACAGGATTTGGAGAACGCGCGTCGGGAGATTGAGAACAGTGTGCCGCCGGAGCATTTGGATTTTCTGCACGGACTAGCCTACTACCACGAAGACGATTACGCGATTTATGTTCACGCGGGACTGGAACTCGAAAAGCATCCGCGCGAGACATCGCCGCAGGCTTTACTGTGGATGCGCGACATGGAGTTTTATAAGAACTATCGCGGCAAACCGTGCATCTTCGGTCACACACCTACGCCACTTCTTCCGCTCCTGGGTAGACTCGGCCGCCACGGGATCTACATTTCACACAGTGCCATCGGGATAGATACGGGCTATAACATACAGTCGCCGCTTAGTTGTCTTTCGCTGCCTGACTTCACACTCTATCAAGCCTTTGCGGACGGCCGCGAGGAAACTCACCAGATCACATCGTTCATACCGGAAACAGTAAGGGCCATGCAGAAGAAGGCCGGGATTGTTCATTGATAAGAAGATTTGTTGTGTCTTCTCGAGGTAGGGTGCGGCGGCAAGCCGCAAAAACACCTGATCAACTGCTTCGCCATTTGATGCGGTTAAGATTCATCAGAAGTGGCTCATCCTCACGGGGCTTAGTGACTCTGACAGGTAGCTGAAGGTGCTGCATCACTTTCAAGAACTTAGGTAATCAACGAAGAGCGGGGGCATGCCCTCCTTCCTTACCTGAGAGCTAGCCAGAGGTTCTACTTTTGCTCAATCTGAGAGGTGACAAAGGTTTATGCCGGGCGGTTCAGGATGTAGTCAGCAATTGCGTGGAGCCGTTCGGTAGGTCGATCTAGTTGGTCGAGTGTTTCGCGAGCCTGTTGGTGAACGCGTCCCGCGAATTCACGTGCAGAGTCCACTCCATAGAAGTTCGGATAAGTTGCCTTTGCCGAGCGCATATCTTTTCCCGGAGTCTTACCAAGCGTTTCGGCCGTGGCCGTGATGTCCAACAAGTCGTCCGTGATTTGGAACAACAAGCCGAGCTGCGCCGCATAGCCGGTGATAACTGAAAGTTCATCTTCCCGAGCATCCGCGATCAACGCCCCGCATCGGGCCGCGACGATAATTAGAGCGCCGGTCTTCAAACGGTGAATCTGTTCCAACTCCTGCGCCGACACTTCTCGCGATTCCGCCTCGAGGTCGTAAGCCTGACCTGCGACCATGCCCTCCGGGGTCCCTGACGCCCGCGCGATTTCCTGAATCAGTTGGACACGTTTCTTGCCGGATAACGCTTGGTCTTCTGACACTGTCTGGAACGCCAGGGTCTGTAGCGCATCTCCTGCCAGGATTGCTGCGGCTTCACCAAATCGAATGTGGCAGGTCGCGCGCCCTCGTCTCAAATCGTCGTCATCCATTGAAGGAAGATCGTCGTGAATCAACGAGTAGGTGTGAATCATCTCCAGCGCGCAGGCGCAGGAGAGAAGTTGTTGTTGTGGTGCTCCAAACGTCTCGCCGACTGCGAGCAGAAGTGAGGGCCGAAAGCGTTTGCCACCAGCAAAAACACTCCAGCGAATTGCCGCATGAACTTGTTTTGGTGAAGCAGACTCGGGCGGTAGATAACGATCAAGTTCAGAGTCAACGAGTATTTGAGTTTTGCGGAGGAACGACGTCAGGTCGGAGTTAGGCAGTGTGGTGACCATCTCAGAAACGGTTTTCATCGCCTTCGCCGTCATTATCATCACGAAGTTTTCCACCGTCTTCGAAGGCGCTGACCACGGGCCGGCCCTGATTATCGCGCAGCAGTATCTCGATCCGTCGTTCGGCCTGATTCAGACGATCCTGGCACTGGCGAGAGAGCCCGATGCCTCGCTCAAACAACTCCAAGCTTTTCTCCAACGGCAAATCGCCCCGTTCCAATTCCTGCACGATTTGTTCGAGCGCTTCGAGCGACGCTTCAAAACTCTGAGGTTGTTCGTGGTTGGTTTTCATTGCTTTTGCGAGCTACGCGGCTTCGCCGCCAGATGTGCGGAAGGTCTTTGACCTTCCGTAAGTCCGCTGTTCTTCCGGGCTATGCCCGACTCATTGACGATCGCCAGGGGCATAGCCCCATGAAATCTGAACGGTGTCGGAAGGTCACAGACCTTCCGCACATCGGGCGGCCGAGCCGCGATTTCAGTTTTCGATCTCTTCGACGCTCGCAGTTAGTTTTCCTTTGGCCAACCTTACGCTGACAGAGTCGCCAACGGCAACCGAATTGGCATCACGCAACAAAGTTCCATCCTGGCGCTGCGCGATCGCATAACCTCTTTGCAGCACAGCGAGGGGCGAGAGAGCATCAAGCGAAGCCGCAGCGAGCCCCAATCGTTTACGCGCTTCCTCCATGTCTCCCTCAACCGCCGCGTTGCAGTTGTTATGCGCCAATTCAAACCGCGCTCGCGCCGCATCGAAACGAGTACGAAGCTCGGAGGGCGCCAACCTGCTCATCAAAGGCTCGGCTCGCAAACGCGCGCCGCGTAATTCCTGACCGATTAGTATTTGTAACCGATGCCGTGCGGTACTGGCGTTGGCGCTAGCGTCGCGCAAACTGGCGCGTACCTGGCCGAAGGCTTGAGACAGCGCCTGCTTCTGAACGCGATTCCGAGCGTTGACGATTCTATAACGCATTTGACGCGAAAGACCCTGGGCCATTTGTTGAAGCGTTGTGCAAATCTGATCTTCGCGCGCCGCGACGAGTTCGGCGGCCGCTGAAGGCGTCGGCGCTCGCCGATCAGCGACAAAATCTGCGATGGTAAAATCAGTTTCATGGCCCACTGCGGATATCACGGGAATCGCTGAGGCTCGTATCGCGCGCGCCACCTCTTCCAGATTAAAGGCCCATAGGTCTTCCGTCGATCCACCACCGCGACCGACGATAATTACATCAACGAGGTCCTTCAATCGCCCTTCGCGTCGGGCCAATTCGTGATGCTGGTTTATGAGGCGGATTGCACGAGCGATATCAGGTCCTGCGCCTTCACCCTGGACACGTGCCGGCGAGAACAGAACATGTACGGTGCGGGTGCGGCGCGAAATGACGTTGAGAATATCTCGAATCGCCGCTCCTGTTGGTGACGTGACTACGCCTACGCGTCCAGGGAAAACTGGCAGCGCACGTTTCAGTTCCTCGGCAAACAGTCCTTCCGTTTGCAGGCGATCGCGCAGTTGCTCAAAGGCGACTTGCAAAGCGC
>DASQKG010000102.1:0-7488 GCA_035630655.1 Pyrinomonadaceae bacterium | reverse complement strand
CACATTCGGCAGGAACGCTTCAGTGAGGCGAAGAAAGTGCTTGCGCAGGCCGTCGCTGATAAATCGAATAACTATCTGACGCATTACTTCTATGCGTATGCTCTTAGTAAGGAGGGCGTGGGCGGGTTCGGTGTCGTTAGCAGCTATCCGGCGGAGACAGTAAAGATCATGCGTGCTCAACTAAGACGGGCGATTGAGTTAAATCCCGCCTATCCCGAGTCATATGCTTTGCTGGCCATTGTGAATATAGTCGCGGGAGAAGAACTCGATGAAGCTGCCGAGCTATTAAAGAAGGTGCTTAAACTTTCGCCCTCGCGTCAGGAGCTGGTGGTGGAGTTGGGCCAACTTTATTTGCGCCAGGAGAAGTTTGACTTGGCGATCCAAACCTTACAACCCTTGCGCAATGCCCAGGATCGCTCACTGCAGAAACAGGCAGAGATCGTGATTCAATCGAGCGAGCGGCGGAAAAAACAGGCAGCCGAACGAATCTTAAGTCGCGAATCGGAAGCTTCGGACGGAACGCGCCGCGAGCCGAGGGCTTCAGTTGATAACGTCGACAACCAGAGAGCGCCGCACTCAGAATCCGATCAAATACTTGAGGCTCTGCGTGCCGTTAAGACAGGTGAGCAACGCATCCAGGGCACATTTGTGAAGCTTGACTGCGACGGCAGAGGAATCGCTTATTTCACAATTCACGCAAGCGATCGTGTTCACAAGATTCGCGCGGCCGTGTTGGACCGTGTTCTTTTTAGAACCTTTGTTGCGGGGCAGCCGGAGATGACGTGCGGCGTGAGGAAGAACCCCGAGAATGTAGTGGTTACGTATCGTCCCTCGACTGATCCGAAAGATGCACGGGCAAGGATCGACGGCGACGCAGTTGCAGTCGAGCTGGTTCCGCCGGAGTTCAAACTCAAGAAGTAATTGGCACCTTGACACGCCCTTTTTCCGCGTGTACATTTCGAACCTACCCGGTAAGCGGCTAGTGATTGTCGGACCAAGCGGGTGACTACGGGCGCGGCGGAAATCGAAACACATAATAACCTCCTTTTCCACATCAAAACGGCTCGCACTCCTCGCAAGCTCCAACCCCCGACATAATCGCCAGGCTGAAATGATGCTAGTGCCGCTTAAGCACTGTGCTTTCGCTGTCGAATGAGTTTTAACCGTGGAAGCTTGACCGAGTGAATTTTCCGGGACGCAGGAGTTTGCATGGCTAGTGAAGAAAAGAAACTGAACGAACAACAAACAAACGAACCCAACAACCAACCTTCCACTGAGCAGGACGCTTCAACCTCGACAAACAATTCCCCCGCAAAGGGTGAACGCGCCACGCCGGTTTTGCAGGCCGACGATGACGACGAGCCGCGTCCGATGGGCGATGTCGACTTTGGACAACTGCTAGACCAGTTTGAGCAGGAGCAGGCCTCGTTGCAGGAAGGCGAAGTTGTGCGCGGCACAGTCGTCGGAATCAGTGAACGGGGCGTAGTCATCGATTTTGGCTACAAGTCGGAAGGCATCGTCAATCCCGCCGAGTTCACCGAGAATGGCGTTCTCCAGGTTAAGCCCGGCGACGAAGTTGATGTGCTGGTAAAGAACATGGAGACGGCCGACGGTCTGCCGATCCTTTCGCGCGCGGATGCTGTTCGCATGAAGGCCTGGGACGACCTGGAAAAGGCTTACCGCGATGGCACCAGTATCAAAGGCCGCGTAGTAGAACGCATTAAAGGCGGTCTCCGCGTCGACATTGATGGCATCGGCGCCTTCCTTCCCGGTTCGCAGGTTGATGTTCGCCCGGTGCGCAACCTTGACTCACTGCGCAACCAGGAGATCGAAGCCAAGGTAATCAAGCTCAATCGCAAACGTTCTAACGTCGTGCTTTCCCGTAAGGCTGTGATCGAAGAAGACAACGCCGGCAGGAAAGGACAAACGCTGCAGCATATCGAGGAAGACATCGTAGTCGAGGGACAGATTAAGAATCTGACGGACTACGGCGCGTTCGTCGATCTCGGCGGAGTCGATGGTCTGCTGCACGTGACTGACATGTCCTGGGGCCGCTTACAGAATCCGAGCGAGCTCTTCCGAGTTGGGGACAACATTCAGGTCAAGGTGCTGAAGTTTGATAAGGAGCGCGAGCGCGTTTCGCTCGGCTACAAACAGCTGCTGCCTGATCCGTGGTCCAGCGTAGATGAACGCTTTCCGGTGGGCTCGCGAGTGCCGGGTCGCATCGCCAGCGTGGCGGATTACGGCGCCTTCGTGGAACTCGAGAATGGTGTCGAAGGTTTGGTACATGTTTCCGAGATGAGTTGGTCCAAGCGTGTTAAGCATCCCAGCAAGCTGGTGAATCCGGGCGACGCAGTTGAAGTCGAAGTATTGAGTGTGGATCCAAAAGCGCGCAGGATTAGCCTGGGAATGAAACAGATTCAGGACAATCCCTGGCAGACACTGCATGAGCGTTATCAGGTAGGGACGCGAGTACATGGCCGAGTTAGAAACATGACTGACTTCGGCGCGTTTATCGAGATTGAGGATGGAGTTGACGGTCTGGTCCATGTTTCAGATATCTCATGGTCCAGGCGGATCAAGCACCCCAGCGAAGTGCTGAAGAAAGGCCAGGAGATCGATGCGATCATCACCAGCATCGATGCCGAAAATCGGCGATTGTCTCTTTCGATCAAAGACCTTGAGCCGAATGCCTGGGACAAGTTTGTCAACGACCATAAGCCCGGTAATGTGGTGAAGGGCAAGATCGCGCGCTTTGCAAACTTCGGCGCTTTCGTTGAGTTGGATGATAATCTTGAGGGACTCTGTCACATTTCGGAACTATCCGACGAACGCGTGGAGAAACCTGAAGACGTAGTCCAACTCGGCCAGGAGATGGATTTCAAGATCCTGAGGATCGATGTTGAAAGTAAGAAGATAGGATTGTCGGCGCGCGCAGTTGGAAAAGCAGACGAACCGATCATCGATACCAAGGTTTATTCTTCGCAAGCGGGCAGTGGAATGGCGTCTCTGGGTGAGTTAGCCGATTTCGGTCTTGGCAGGTCAGAACCTAAGGCTGCGCCGGAGCCTGAACGAAGCCCGGCAGCTGAGCCGGCGGCGGATGCAGAGCCCGCAAACGCGCCTGAGGAGGAGGCCAAGCCAGTCGCAGAAGAGTCTGTGGCAGCGCAGCCTGAAGGCAGTTCCGATACCGGGTCGGAGACGCAAGCACAGCCTGCTGCGGAGTCAGAAACAGAGGCGGAGGCTAAGCCAGCTCAGCAAGAGACACCTGCTCCCGAGCTTGAGGCAGAGGCGGAGCCGATTGAAGAGCCTCCCGCCGATGGCCCGCCCGTAATCGAGCCGGAACCTGAACCAAACCCGGTAAAGGAACCGGAGCCAGAGGAGAAGCCCGACGCAGAACCTGAACCTGGTCCGGACGAGGATCAGAAATAGTTTCGCGCTCGCGTGGTTGAGAGGTCTTAAGCCTCTCAGTTTGTTTCCTTTTGGCTGCCTGGCTTTCTAAAGACTCAATCTTGCCCGGTGCGATTGTTTTCTGATAGTGTACCGGGTCGAACACACCTCGCCAGTCTTTAAAAGTACTTAGCTTTCTGTGGCTTTCTACTCTTTTTATTTTGTTGGGGATTTTTCTTGCTGAGGTGATGCATGACTAAAGCGGAACTTGTCGAGGACGTTGCTGAGGCGGCGGAACTTACAAAAAAAGATGCCGAGCGACTAGTCGAAATAGTTTTCGAAAGCATTATTGAAACACTTAATCAGGGCGAGAAAATCGAACTCCGCGGCTTCGGCAGTTTCCGCGTGCGTGAAAGAGGCGCCCGACGGGGCCGAAACCCCAAAACGGGAGACCCCGTAAGCATCCCAGCCAAGCGTGTCCCCTACTTCAAGCCCGGCAAAGAGCTCAAGGAACTGATCAACGACAGTTCACATCTCGAAACCTCTGCAGAAAAGTCATTAACGTCCGCTCCCGAAGAGGCGCGCCGACCCCCCATTCTGTAGATCCCCTTTTGCCAAAGGAATCAACCATTGGATAGGTTGTGGAGTCCCTGGCGTTCTGAATACGTAACTTCCGGCGACCCAGCATCCGGTGAGTGTGTGTTCTGTGAAATCCGGAAACGGCCTGACGATGACAAGACCAGCCTCGTAATTCATCGGGCATCACACTGCTTCATTGTGCTTAACCGCTATCCTTACACCAGCGGCCATCTGTTGATAGTTCCGAATGAGCACGTGAGCGAACTGGATTCTGCTCCCAGGCAAATTACCGACGAAATGATGGATCTGACGAAGCGTTCGCAAACGGCGCTAAGAGACGTCTATCAACCGGATGGTTTTAATGTTGGTATGAACCTGGGGAAGGCAGCGGGCGCAGGGATAGCCGATCACATTCACATTCATATCCTGCCACGCTGGGTTGGCGATACCAACTTCATGACCACGGTTGGCGAGACGCGCGTTTTGCCGGAAGACCTCGCAACCACCTATCGGAAGTTGCGAACGAAGTTTTAACAGACTTGATTGCGACTGCACATTTTCCATTTCTCATTTTTCATTTATCAGCCGGCCATTGAAAAAAGCCGCATTGATTGCGCTTCGAAGGTCACCCGTTCAGAAAATGACCGGCTGACAAATGAAAAATGAGAAATGGAAAATAATGGAAAATGAATGATGACGAAGGTGCCGATTGAGATCGATCAACCTTCGCGTTCAGCGCTTCGCGACCTTCCGACTAATCGCTTCGTCTTCAACTTCGCCGGCAGGATTGATCGGCACATCGGCGGCCCGGCTGTAACTGATTCCGCGCTCTTCGCTGTCGATATCGGGAGAAGGTAATGCGGCTAATGGTCCAGTCATCTGAGGAGGGTTGAAACCCGGATAATCAATACGCGCATGATAGATTGCAGTGAGTGCGCTAATTACAGCTTCACGAATCGTGGTCAATTGCTGAAGAGTCAAGTCACACTCATCGAGTTGACCATCGCTGACAATTGCATCGACGATCTTCACCACTATGGAACGGATGTTTTCCGGATCCGGACGAGTGAGGGACCGAGCCGCTGCTTCGCAGGAGTCGGCAATCATCATTATTGCCGCTTCTTTGAATTGGGGCTTGGGACCTGGATAACGGAAGTCCTTTTCGTCAATTACCTCGCCGGGCTTAGCCTGCGACTGGGCCTTACGTAAAAAGAAGTGCAAGGTGCGCGTCCCATGGTGCTGCGGAATGAAGTCGGCGAGTTGCTGCGGAAGACTAATTTCTTTTGCGAGTTTCATCCCGTAGGTGACGTGGCTGGTAATGATTCTCGCGCTCTGAGCCGGACGCATGTGGTCGTGTGGGTTTTCACCCTGCTGATTTTCGACGAAGTACTCCGGCGCCGCCACCTTGCCGATGTCGTGATAAAGAGCACCGATTCGCGCAAGCAGGGGATTCGCGCCCACCGCCCGGCAGGCGTCTTCGGCAAGCTGCCCAACCGCATGCGAATGTTGGTTGGTGCCGGGCGCTCGTAATGCCAATTGGCCCAGCACCGGCAAATCGGCATTTGATAGTTCCAGCAGCTTAACGTCCGTGAGGATACCGAAGAACGATTCATTTATCGGCAACCCACCGGCGGCAAACGTCGCGGTTAGTAAACCCCCGGCGAAGCCGCAGGCAATCGCCAGCAACACAACATTCAAAGTAATGGGTTGTTGTGCGTAGGCCAACAGCGCGACGGCCATCACTGCATTCACGGCCCCAACAAACAGACCGGCGAGCGTCACCGATTGTCGTTCACTATATCTTCCGATTCCGTAAACGGCGGCAGCGCAGGAAGTCATCGCGAATATGGCTTGCTGCACGCCTGCCGGCGCCAGCATGCCGGCAAACAACGCCGTCACGATGCCCGTAAGAAACGCGAGTTGGGTATCCACCAGCATCACAACCAGAAGCGCAGCCGCAGCGAACGGAATCGCAAAGTTCCATAGCATTGGCTCATTAAATGGCGTGGTGGCCATGCGGCTGGCGATTGCGTCTCCCAAAGTGAAACCGACCCGCATCAGTGCTGTCTGCACTACTATCGCAGAGCCCACCAGTGCAAAGGCTCGCGTCTTCGAGAGCGACAGCGCCGATGCGGTGCTGCGATGCTCGGTAAACTTCCAGACGATCCAGTAGACCGCCAGCACAATAATTATCAGGCCAATCAGGTGGTGCCAGGGCCTGCCCGTCTGCCCCGTGGTCTTCAAGGCCGCGAACTGCGCCAGCATCGTCGGCGTCACCGGGTCGCCTTCACGAGCCACTGACTGATTTCTTTTGAGCGTAATGGTCGCGTTGGGAATATTGTTAGCTTCGCGTTCACGCGCCGTCGCGGTCGCCGTCTGATCGAGGACCACGTTGGGCCGAATCAGAGGTAAAACTGCGGCCGTCAAAGCCATTCTCTGTTCCTGCGTGAGGCCGGGCAGGCTTAGTAGTTTTAGTTCAAGTTCCTGGCGGGCAGCGCCTAGCGAGGCCATGCGCGTGCGCGGGGCTGGGACAATCATCTGTGCCGAGGGATTACGAACGTCGACCAAAACAATCTCCTGGTTTAGACGTTCTGCATCGGCATCGTCATAGATGTATTTATCGGAAACATCGCGAATCAGCTTTACGATCCGCTCGAGGTCATCGGGATTGAGAGTTTTAAATGCGCGGATTAGGCCCCCGCCACCTTCACCGGTCCAGGTCAAATCGTTCGCTGGTGTCTTTGATTCAATTTGTTTGTTCAAGTCCTCCCAGGCTGTGCGAAAACTTCGAGAAGAACTAACGCCACGAGTGGAGTCAAAATTGAAAATAGGCCGTGTCGCTTGCCGGGCAGCGTTGCGGCGCTTCTCGGTTTCAGCAATATCCACGGCAGTGATATCGGAACGGGCAATTACATTGCCTCTGACTACTTCACCTTCCTTGTATTCTTCTGAAAAGCCTGACGAAGAACCGGTGAATAGCAGTCCGGTAGTTACTGCCACCAGAAACATAAACCCAATTATCAACTGCGTCCGAGGTTGGAATGCGTTGAGCGGGCGCATGGCGTATTGCGTAAGCAAGTCGCGCGCTCGACTGAATGGAGTTGTGAATCTTGGACGACGGGCCATACTGGTCAAAGCCTTTATCTAGGCAGTTCGAGAAAGACGGTTCGCCCTCTGATTATCACCGTCTGAGGTCAAACCCATGTCTCGAGAAAGCATCTGTCCAATGCTCTCAATTAACGGCTGCAAGCTGGCGCGTTTGATCGCTGAAATAGTCACCACTTCGCGCTCGCCACCCTGCCTCAGAGACCGCAAAGTCACTTCTACATCTTCAGCGTCAACAATGTCGGCCTTGTTCAACGCCAAAATCGAGGGAATCCGGGAAATGTTAAGTTCCTCTAGAATCTTCTCGACGGATTGAATCTGTTGTGCCCAACGCGGATTCGAGACGTCGACCAGATGTACCAGCAGTTTGCTGTCGCTGATCTCTTCGAGTGTGGCGCGAAACGCCGACAAAAGACC
>DASQKG010000101.1:0-2779 GCA_035630655.1 Pyrinomonadaceae bacterium | reverse complement strand
GAACCGTTTCAACGGTTTGCGATGCGCGCGACAAACCGTTAGAAACGGTTAAGGATCATCTGCGAATCTTAGTCACCGGGCTGAAGCCACGGTGCTAATGAGACCGCTCCGCGATGCTTGTCAGCGCACAAAGAAATCTTGCTAACAAAACAAGAAGTTGTCGGTTTGCTTCGCGGATTCTAAAACGAACAAATCCAACGTCTCCGTTGTTAGATTATTTTTCGGACATCCGATACCGCCAGTAATCTGGGTGACGGCTGTGATGCTTGAACGCAAGAATGCGAACTCGGTCAAAAGAGATACGGTAGTAGATTGCGTATGGAAAATGCGCCATGAGGTAACGCCTTACATCTGCCTCGAGGATCTTCCACCGATCCGGTGCCTGCAGGATCATTGAAACTGACAGGTCCGCTTCATCAAGAAACCGGATTCCGAGCGTGCTGACGCTGCGTTCATAGTACTGCGCTGCTTGGATTAGTTCCGCTTCAGCATCAGGATGGTAGATCAGTCGCATTCCAGCGAGCGCCGAGCCGCCAGCATCACTTCTTCGTGGGTACGTCCGGCTACCTCGCCTGACGTAAGCTCCTCGTCGCGGCGAATAGCCTCAGTCAGGGCAGCACGATCATTTATGTCCGGCAATCCAGCGTCGATACTCTCCCACAGCGCCTGGGCCAATGAGACTCGTTCTGGAAGCGGCAGCGCCATCGCATCTGCTGTAAGTTTCTTGGTGGACATACAGAAACGGTAGCTTGCTGTGAAAGCCGCCGTCAAGGCAATGGTGAAGAGATTACCTTTTCACCACCGTGATCTTTATCTCTGACGGATACTGCTTTGAATGGTGAACAACGTTATGCGCGACAACGCCTTTTGATTCGTCGTAATTTCTCCCGCCCGTATTCAGGTTCCGGTCAAAGCGGGGGAAGTTGCTGCTGGACACTTCAATCCGAATTCGATGACCGGTCTCGAAGAAATTGCTCGTCGTCATCGGTTGCAGCGTCAGTTTGTAAACCTTTCCCGGCTCCATCCACGCTAAAGGATTATCGTACCCGTTTCGATATCTCACTCTCTGGATTGTCTCATCCAGATTGTATGCACGACCGTCCGGATAGACATCGATCAGCTTCACTGTGAAATCCGTGTCCTTTACATCCGACGACACGTAAAGCGTGACCTCAATTGGACCGCTGACTTCAATCCCCTGCTTCAAGGGCTCAGTACTGTAAACCAGCACGTCGGGTCTTGCCTCGTTCTTGCGCTGGTCGAAAGCGCCACCCTGCACTGCGTTTCCCGTGCAGCACACGTTTCCGCCATGCGACGGCACCGGGTTCATCGGGTCGTAGTCAAACTTATCCGGACTGTCGGCAGATGGCGGCGCATCGCTGAGTAGGCCATCGCCGTCGAGGGTGTTGGCCTTGCCATTACTCGAGAGGAAATAGCTTACCGATTGTGCACCTCTGGGCGGCCAGGTATCCGATGTCTGCCACTTGTTGATTCCCATCGTGTAGTAGCGGACCTTCGGCGTCGTCTCGAGAATGCGATTGTTCTCGCCTTTAAGAAAGTAATCGAACCAGCCATAGGTCAGCTCGTCGTAATTTAGTCGAGCGTCGCCGACGCTGCGCTCGCCGACAATCGTATTCTCCGTCGCACGTTTGTAAGCGCAGTGAAGCGTCGGGGCGATCACAGCGTATTGCTGGTTGGCGAACTCAGGTTTAGCAGTCTTTCGCACATGGTTGTATGCGGCCAGGTTTGGCCCAACAGACACGTCGTACCACGACATGAACCAGAAACCCGGCACGTTGATCTTCATGTTGTCGTGCCACAGCCCGCCCTTGTACCAGGCGGGATCGTTTGGCTCGCGCTCGATCATCGCCCCGCCGGTGTGGACCGGCATCTTGTCGGCAAACACGCCGCGTGGACCATTCACAGCTTTCATGACGTCTTTAACCGGCAGATGCCGCAGCGCTTGCGACCAATTAACCGGCGGCGACTGCTGCGCCAGATCAAACGACTTCGACGCGCGAACCAGATCCTCCTGCGATGTGCCGGGTGGAAACATTGGCCGCACCTGGTTCTGCTGACCGTAAAGCCAGGCGATAAACAACATCTGCACCGCGCCGCCGCGATACCAGTTGCCCTGTTCATAGTATGGTCCCACGCGTCCAACACCCGCGCCGAATCCCTGCGCGACCATCGCGGCAAACGCCGGATGCCCCTGTGCCGCTACGGCCAACTGCCATTCGGCGGTTGAGGAGCAACCAATGGTTCCGACTTTGCCGTTGGACCACGGCTGTTTTGCGATCCAGGACAGCTCATCAACGCCATCACTAAGCGGCGGGCCGAGAATGTCGTAATTTCCTTCAGAGAAAAAGTGACCACGTTCGTTCGTTTCGACGAAAGCGTATCCGCGCTTCACCGCTTCGAGTTCATTGCTGAGGTCCCGCGGCACGCCGTTGCGCACGTCCCAGAAATTAAAGTTGTACGGCGTGCGCACGAAGATCGCAGGATATTTCTTCGAGATGTCTTTCGGGCGATAGACGTCTGTGGCCATCCGCTTGCCGTCGCGCATAGGAATCATAAGCTTGCGTTCGACGATTGCCAGCGACTGTAGTTCGTTCTCGATCGCGTTTCGCCGGGCTATGACTTCCGGAGTTGCGGCGCCTCGTCCCTGTGAATGAGCGTTCTGATCCGGAATGCCGAGAAGGGCGACCCCAAATGCCACAAGGGCAAGTATCAAAGTCAAAAGAATTGTTTTTCGCATGCATAGGTTCCTTACTTGTGC
>DASQKG010000100.1:0-3656 GCA_035630655.1 Pyrinomonadaceae bacterium | reverse complement strand
GCGATTGCAACTGCCACACAGCACAACAAGTTTTCATTGTTTGATTTTACTTTCGACTTCACGAAGACATTCACTTTTTGGGCCGGACTAATCGGCGGTTGCTTCCTGACGATGAGCACGCACGGAACAGATCAATATCTTGTGCAAAGGTATCTTTGCACCGATCGACCGAAGCGCGCTTCGGCAGCTTTGCTGACTAGCGGCGCTGTCGTGCTCGGACAGTTCATCGGTTTCCTGTTTATCGGCGTACTGCTTTTTGCCTTCTATCATCCGTTTACCGACCCGGGTTACGGCACTGCAAGCTCGACCGCGTTTCCGTTTGCCGGGGGAGATCGTGTTTTTCCCGACTTCATAACTCGCCATTTGCCTCCGGGGCTTTCAGGTTTGGTAGTGGCGGCGATATTCGCAGCGGCAATGTCTTCGTCGTTGAACGCGATCGCCGCAACTGCAATGAACGATCTTTACAAACCGTTGAGGGCAGGTCGATCGGACAAACACTACTTGAAGGTATCGCATCTGCTAACGCTCTTGTGGGGCGTCGTGCAGATCGGAGTGGCCCTCATCCTAAGAAACAAGAACCGCTCGGCACTGGACCTGGCCCTATCGATTGCGTCGTTAATTAACGGTCCGATCCTGGGAGTTTTTTTGGTGGGAGTTTTTCTCAGGCGCGTCAGCCAGGCCCCGGCGTTAATCGGAATGGTGGTGAGCGGTGCCGTGATGCTCTATATATATTTTGCGACGCGCATCGCCTGGACCTGGTATGTGTTCATCGGCAGTGTCATAACTCTTATCGTTGCGTGGCTGGCGAGTCTCGCATTTGCACCTGCGCCGGAAAGCCGGCAAGACGAATTGGCCGTTAACAGGCGTATAGAGTCCAAGCTTTAGCTTGCGGGGTTGGGAAGAAGCTAGCTGCGTGGTCGCGAAGCAGCAACCTGAAGGTTGGACTCTGTACACCTGCGAGGCGCGGTTCAACAATTACGTGGGAGAAATAATCCAAATGATTCGGTCCGCTTCGCTATTGCGATCAGCCATCTCTTTGTTCCTGACTGTGGTGTTTGGCCTGTCCCCGGTGATGGGGCGAACGCTCTTCCTGACTTCGGTCACGCCGATCAAGGTCGCCTCCGCCGCACCGCTGGAAAAAGCGAGGCCCTTCACTTCACGGCCTTCAAGCGATGCTTTGAAATGGGCGAACAAAGAACTTCGCAAGATGTCTTTGGACCAGAAGATCGGTCAACTAGTCTCGGTTGGTGTTAACGCAACGTTTCTTAACCAGGATAGTGATGCATTCAAAACGTTAAAGCGACAGGTGGAAGAGAACCACATTGGCGGCATCATTCTCTTTCGAGGCCCTGTCTACGAGTCTGTAGTCCTGATGAATCGCATGCAGCAGGCAGCGCGTTATCCGCTTCTCATTTCCGCGGATCTCGAAGCAGGTTCAGGAATGCGTTTTGACGACACGGTAAACTTCCCCTGGAACATGGCTGTGGGCGCCACCGGAAATCCTGAGTACGCGCGCCGGCAGGGAGAAGTTACGGCCCGAGAAGCGCGCGCGATGGGCGTTCATCAAATCTATGCACCGGTCGTCGACGTTAACAACAACGCCGCCAACCCGGTGATCAACGTGCGTTCTTATGGCGAAGATCCGGCCGCAGTGGGCCGGTTTGCGGCAGCATTTACTGAGGGCGCCCAAAAAGGCGGAGTGATTGCCACCGCCAAACATTTTCCCGGGCACGGCGATACGGCCGTCGACTCACATCGCGGGTTGCCGGAGATCAACGTTGACCGCAATCGGCTAGACGCGGTCGAGCTTGTTCCTTTTCGTGCTGCAATCGGCGCGGGAGTCGGCTCCATCATGGTGGCCCACGTTGGCCTTCCTCAAATCGATCCGACTTCGGTGACGCCGCTGCCCAGAGATGACCGGATGCGCGTCGATACAGATGAGGCCGGTGAGATTGTGGCCGAGAGCGCCGCGATTCCGGCAACTGTGTCGCCCGTGATTGGCAAGCTCCTGAGAAACGATCTCCACTTCGGCGGCTTGATCGTGACCGACGCTTTGAGCATGAGTGGGCTGACGATCTATTTCCGGCAGGACGAAGCTGCGGTTCGCGCGCTTGAGGCAGGCGCCGATATGTTGCTCAAGCCGGCAAACAATGATGCGGCGGTGCGCGGAGTGCGCGAGGCAGTGCGCAGCGGTCGGTTAACTGAGGAGAGAATCGAGCAATCGGCGCGAAAGATCCTGGCGGCGAAGTACGATTTAGGTCTGGTAAAGCAACGGATAGTTCCGCTCGATAACATCGACCGCATAGTTTCGAGCAAGGACGTGGGCGAACTGGCGAAGGACATCGCGGAGCATTCGGTCACACTTGTGAGAAACGACGAGAACCTGGTGCCTTTGCGTGCGAAACCTGAAGCGCGCATCTTTAATTTAGCAATCACCAATGGGGATGACCGGTTAACAATAGCCGGGCCCTTCCTGCGAGCGTTGTCTCGAAACGTTGGTAAAGTTGAAACGATAGTCCTTGACGAACGTTCTTCCGATGCCGACGTCCAAAAAACAATCGCGAAGGCCAATCAGGCAGACCTGGTAATCGCATCTTTATACGGGCGAGTACGCACCGGACAGGTGCGCAGCGTGGGGTTGCCGGATCCGGGGGCGAAAGCCCTGGCGGCTGTGATCGCCGGCAAGAAGCCAGTTGTGGCAATCAGTTTCGGCAATCCATATCTTCTTCAGAGTTTTCCGCAATTGCGAACGTATATGGTGGCTTACGGCGACATGCCGAGTTTGCAACAGGCGTCTGCTCGCGCGCTAACCGGCCAGATTGATATCACGGGGAAACTTCCGATTTCGTTGCCGGGACTGTACCCGCGTGGGACGGGGATACAGGTGACTAAGACAAACTAAGTGAAAGCCAAAGTCCAAAGCCCAAAGGCGAAGTCCAGTAGCTGAAACTCAATGAGTAAAGCACAACCAAGTTTTGAAGCTCGCGGGTTCCGAAGAGTCTTAATTTCCCTTCTGCTCATTTGCGCATTCGCGGTCTCGTCGTTCGCGCAACTGCCTCTCGCTAAGCCCGCGGCCGTATCTGTTTCCCAGCCGCGCCTCGCGCAGATGGACAGCGTAATCGCAGAGGCGATTGGCAAACGTCAACTGCCCGGCGCGGTCGTTCTCGTGGCGAGAGACGGTAAGGTCGTTTGGCGTAAAGCGTATGGCCATCGCGCTCTCGAACCCACGCGCGAAGCGATGACGACCGACACTATCTTCGATGCAGCGAGTCTGACCAAGGTCGTGGCGACGGCCACCAGCATTATGATTCTCGTGGAGCGCGGTAAGGTTCGTCTTAGCGATCCACTCTCCAACTACATTCCCGAAATTAAGGGTGAGGGAAGAGATCGAATCACGATTGAACTCCTGTTAACGCACCGCTCCGGTTACCAGCCCGACTTCGATTTGCGCGAACGTTGGACCAGTTATGACGAGGCCATCAAGCGATTGATTAAGGAGCCGCTGCGTAACCCGCCGGGCGCGCGATTTGTTTATAGCGACATTGGTTTCATTGCCCTCGGCGAAGTCGTGCGACGCGCCAGCGGTCTGCCGCTCAACGAGTTCGCGCGCGTCAATGTCTTCAAGCCACTCGGTATGCGCGACACCGGCTTCCTGC
>DASQKG010000099.1:0-3144 GCA_035630655.1 Pyrinomonadaceae bacterium | reverse complement strand
CTATTTCAGTCGTCCGCTCACGGACTATGATAGTCCTTCAATTCGCAATCCCAGAACTCAAAGTGCTGGGCTATTTTCATTCGTCCGCTGATGCGGACTTTTCGGCGTAGATTAAAACTATGAGCGACGAACCACATCCGTCAGCAAAACCACCAACCCTCTTTCGCAATTACATCAGCTTCGTGGGAGCGTTAATCGTTGCCGCCAGTCTCGCCAGCATCATTCTTCTCTTCCTAATCGAGCTCACAAAGGCCGCTGAGAATCCGTACCTCGGGATTGTTACTTACGTAATTCTGCCGGCGTTTCTGATCCTGGGTCTGTTCATAATTCTGGCCGGCATGCTAATCGAGCGGCGCAGGCGGAGGCGCTTCCCGGAATCTGACATTGCCGCGTATCCAAGAATTGATTTGAACGATCCACGTCAACGCCGTATAGCTTTCTCTCTCGTCGCCGTTTCTTTCATCTTTATTTTCATGAGCGCTTTTGGCAGCTATCGTGCTTACGAGTACAGCGAGTCGGTTGAATTCTGCGGGACAACGTGTCACTCCGTGATGAAACCGGAACACGTGGCTTTCATGGCTACCTCGCACGCCAGGATTCGATGCGTGGATTGTCACGTCGGCCACGGGGCAGAGTCCTATGCGCGTTCGAAACTGAACGGGGCGCGTCAACTTTACTCCCTGGCTTTCAATAAATATTCAAGACCAATTGAAACACCTGTTCACAACATGCGTCCGGCAAACGAAACGTGTGAACAATGTCATTGGCCCTCAAAGTTTTACGGATCGCAGCTCAAGACCTTCAACCACTACGCCCACGACGAAAAGAATTCATTACGGCAGACGCGCATGTTCATCAACGTAGGCGGCGGCGATCAGCAAAGTGGACCAGTGGCCGGCATTCACTGGCACATGAATCTAGCCAATGAGATTTCCTATATTGCGACGGATAGCCATCGGCAGGTGATTCCCTGGATTCGCGTGAAGGACCGGCAGGGAAACGTCACCGAGTATTACGATCGCACGAGGCCTCTAAGTGCAGAGCAAGTTTCGCAGGGAGAGAAGCGGCGCATGGACTGCATTGATTGCCACAATCGGCCGGCCCATGTTTACTTGCCGCCAGACGTCGCGTTGGACCAATCGTTTGCCGCGGGTAGGCTCGATCCCTCCCTGCCATATCTTAAACGGCAAGCGGTTGCCGCTTTGAATCAGCCTTATTCAACAGAGGGGGAAGCGGTCAAAGCGATAGCTACAAGTTTGGATGCCTTTTATCGAACTAACTACGGCGAGTTGTACGGGCAAAAAGGCGACCTGGTCAAAGCCGCAATAAGTGAGACTCAGCGCATCTACGGGACCTACTTCTTTCCTGAGATGAAAACCAACTGGCAAACTCACCCGAACAATATCGGTCACCTCTATTCCTCGGGTTGTTTCCGTTGTCACGATGGCGAGCATGTGAGCAACACCGGCAAGATT
Organism: Pyrinomonadaceae bacterium; assembly: GCA_035630655.1. GTDB lineage: Bacteria > Acidobacteriota > Blastocatellia > Pyrinomonadales > Pyrinomonadaceae > PSRF01. Next base: position 1,669 of record DASQKG010000099.1, on the reverse strand, counting down.
ATTTCGAACGATTGCAGCATCTGTCACACAGTTTTATCTGACTCAGCTCGTCCTGCATCAGTTCTCAAGCCTCTCTCCGTCCAGCATCCCGTCGATCTCGGCGGCCTTGCCGATCGCAAATGCGAAACCTGCCACAAAGCCAACGAACCCTTCAAGCATCCGGTCAACCTGGGAGACATCTCCAGTTTCCAATGCGTCGAATGCCATCCGCGAAAACAATAGACGGTGAGTTTCAAGAGTCGTTGATAAGCGCGGGAGGGTCTCGCGGCTTCCAGCGGGTTGGCTCGCTGGGAAGGGACGAAAATTACGGACTTTAGCGGTAACTTATGATTCAGCTAAGTTCCTCTTCGACGCCCCTTTTTGCCAGCTAAGCCGGGCTAAGGTGCAGGCCCAAAGCGCGCACGACGATCCGGTCTGAGGTATTGCCGAAGTTCACGCGCAGGCTGATGAGCACCTCGCCGAGTCGCGGATCTACCGAGGTCGGCGCGCTGTCCACGCAGACTGGGCCGGGGTTAGTCAAATCCGTGGCGTCGTCTAACTGCACCCCCGCGCTACTAGGCGGGTTCTGGACCTGCGCCAGCCTAACCTGACTGATGAAGCTCCTTTTATTGGACAACTCGTAGCATACCCGCACACCCTTAATAAGATATCCCGGCGGAACCTGAAGGCCCATGTGAACAACCTTGTTGCCGCCGCCTTGTCCTATCTCTCCTGTGGTGCTGGATCGGATGACCAAGCCAGTCAGTCCTCCTCCCACTCCGGATGAAATGGCGTTGAAGGACGTCGTCACACTCGAGTCGCCGGGAAGCAGGTCGAAGTGGTTGAGCCACATGACCGTCTTCCTTGGCGCTGGGGTTGCCGCCCTGGTTCGGCTTGCGGCCTTAGCGCTCTTTTTGACACTCTTACTTTTCTTCTTGGTAACCATCGCGAATTCTCCTTTTCAGGTGAGGGCCGTCCAACTGTTGGTTTAAGGCGGCATACTTAGACTGTGTTCGCTCCGACTCGGAAATTTTGTAGAAACGCAATAGGCATACCGAACAGTCTGCTGATCTCATCTAGGTTCTCCTTAGGAAAAGAGCCTGTAGTTTCTGGGGGAGTTACAAGGTGTCTACAAGAAAGGAAAGTTTGAGCGGCAGATGAGGACTTCTGTTGACCCCTATCCATAAAAGTCTCCGACTAAGCAAAGAGGCAATAGTCACCGTCACTGATCAAACAGATGTTGCGGTGCGACCACATTACTTGTGAGGCTGATTGACTCGTTAACAGAGATTGCGGGTTTCAGTGGACGAGCCACCAGCACCGGGCAAGGCGCCTGACGCAAGACACGATCGACATTCGAGCCGAACAACGTGCGCATGCCGAAGCCCGCGCCATGAGCACCCAGGCTGATTAGATCAATCGAATGCTTTTCCGCGTAGTTCAAGATTTCCCGGTAAGGTTGACCTTCGGCGACAGCGTGTTTGATCTCACACCAAAGGTGAGTCTCAGGCGGAACAGCCCGCTGCAAACGCCGCGCAGCCTGATGGTAGGCAGTGTCCTTGCCCATGGGATACCACGCTAATTCCGGCTCGCTGACAGTGTTGCGAGGTAATACATGCAAGAGATGCAATTCGGCCTGGTGCTCCTGGGCGAGCGACAACGCATATTTCAAGGCCAGCTCTGAATAATC
>DASQKG010000098.1:0-17043 GCA_035630655.1 Pyrinomonadaceae bacterium | reverse complement strand
ACCTCGCGAGAGCCTCCCTGGCTGGTTCCCATTAAATTCCACGACGGAGTGATTGGGGTGGTGCAGGCCGACGTTAAAGGACTGCGCAGAAACAATACCGCTCTACAAAAGCTTCGCTTGATTAGCGAACTTATTGCGCCTTCAGTTCAGGACTACCGTTCACTCGCAGCAATGGAACAGATGGGATTTCGCTTTACGCGTTTGCAAATGGACCATCGAAACGAGAATCTTTTTGATGCCACTCAAAGGATGACGGTCATCATGCACGATATATTGTCGCCGCTGGCTTCGGCTTTGATTATCGAAATAGGCTTTAACTCCATTCATCACTTCCACGCAGAAAAGGACGCGGACAAGCAGCTTCTGCAAGCTCAGCAAAACGACTCCTGGCTGGACCACGAAGCGTCGCGATTAATCAGTAAAAACCAAAGTATCAGAATGGACATAAACCAGACCGTGGTCAGAAGCAGACAACATCAAGGCCGCAAACCATTGCAAATCGGTGGCCTGGTCTTCACCATTCCCAATGAAAAAGATGATTTCGACCTGCCGACACTGGCTGCTTATTACCTTAACCGCAAGGCGGTTGCATCGATCGTCGCTGACGGCATATTCGACGTTGCACGTGGTTTTTTCAGCGAAATAATCAAGAACATGGCGCTTGAATTCAGCACTGTACCATTGTCGGATCAGGCCTGGTTTGAAACTGTTCAGGCAGCGGTTGGTCGTTCCGGCATTCGGTGGGCAGTTGCTCAACCCTTCAAGAACGGTACGTATGGCGAAGGTAGCGACCGAATTAAACTGCACTCAAATCTCAGCGATAGCGACCGAGCAGCGTTATTGTCGCAACGATTGGTTACTCCGGACGCTGAGAGTTTCCCAACGCCTCGTGTGGTGGAAATATCGCTTCGCAGATCGAACCGCCGGCTTTGGCTCGGCATTGAGCGCGAGAATTTTGGTGCCGAACTCGATTTCGAGTCTCCCTGGCGAATCTTTTTAGAGAACCTCGCCGACGTTGCTGACGCTGCTCTCGACAGCATGCAAAAAAAGCGCGAAGCGGAGCTCGCTCGTGAAGATCAGGAAGTGATCGCGATAGCGGTTATGACCGGAACGCTGACCCATCAAATCTTCAACCTGCTTGGCGATCAGGTACAAGCGACTGAAGTGATGGGAGACGAAGTGTCGCATGACCCTTCCATTAAGCTAACCAATACGTATCAGAAACAATTTCGAAATCTGCGTACTTCAGCATTGATTGGGCGCGATTTGACAGAAGCATTTTCGCGCATTACCAAGGGCGATACGTCAAGAGTCTGCAACATAAGTGAAGCTGCTGAGGAAGCATATAAGCTCCATCGGATGTTACTGAAAAGGCGGGAGATCGAGGTCAGAATCGATCCGTCCACCGAGCAAGTTAAAGTGCCGTTCTTCAGGGCGGCCTTCGCGCTGGCAAACCTCGTCGGCAATGCGAGCGATGCTATCAGATATAAAGGGAACATCCATATTGAAGCCGAAGAAACCGATGAATTCATTATCTGCCACGTCACGAATGACGGATTGGCGATACGCGAGAACATGAGGGAAAGGCTTTTCGAGTTTGGTGCGACAGATAAGCCCGACCATAAGGGTTGGGGCCTTTATTACGTCAGACGACTGCTGGCCCAAATCGGCGGTAAAGTGGAATTGGCTTATTCTTTCGATAACAACACCAGATTCACCATAGGCTTCCCGAAAACTTCCGCACAGGAATGATATTAACACTGGCTCACCCCCATGTGACCTGAAAGGATTCGATTGAAATGTCGAGGAAAACTGTACTTGTGGTCGAAGACAACGAGACCCAATGTGACGCAATGGTTGCTGCGCTGACAAAGCGCGATTTTGTAGCACGCGGTGTGGGAAAGGTAGACGAGGCGCATAAAGTAATCGAAGAGCTCGGCGACGAGATCGACGTCATGATTCTGGACATGAAGCTGGATGATCCCGAGGCGCCGGAGGTAACAGGCGCCCAGATCGGTATTGAGGTTCAGGCCAAACATCCGACGTGGTTACCAGAGTATTTAATTCAGTCGCAACATGAAATTGTCAATTATTATCAGCTTGCGCTTCGCTTGGGTGCGGCGGCATACCTGGTTAAGAGAGGGGCACAGGACGTGGCCGAGATAGTGCGTCATGTAAGGGCGCTCGCTTTGCGACGCGCGCTTCGGTTGGAACGGCCGAAGGTAGGGGAGCGGTTGAGTGCGATCGTTGATTCAACCAAGAACTTGTCCACAGCAGTGAGAAGTTTTTGCACCGATATTCTCAAAGTTGAATTGGATATATGCTTGGGTACTCCTTACCTGCTCTTGCTGACAGATGAAACCGGCACCCACAATTTTGCGACGAACACCAATCTCCCACTGGGTCATGAGCCGATTTATACGCCGCTACAAGCTATGGCCCATGGCATTTCAAATTTTTCAGCGCCTTACCAGCTCAACGCCGCCGAGTTGAAGAAGATTCCGGGTCCCACAAGCGCGAATGAGGTAATTATCCGTGAGCGACTTGATGGTGCAGCCTTCATACCGCTGGCGAATCTAAAAATCTTCCGGCTTTCGCTTGGATTGTTACCGCCACGACACGACGAGGTGCGATATCCAGAGGACACGGGTAAGCTGGCGGCGGTACTAGCACAGTACGTCCGCTCTACGATCGTCGAGCACATCCTCCGCATCCTTGTCCATTTGGATTCACAGAAGCGTGCGATGCTGAAAAGCACCTCGCGCCTATGCGTGTTTCTGGGACAGGATCAACAGGAGATCATCGAAGAAGGGGTTGTAGCTCTGGATTTAAAAAGCGGTAGCAAGACGCACGAAAAGCTGACCAACCTCGCGGTTGATCTCAGAGATACGGGTACGATTCTAACGAATGTTGCAAACAGCGATTCGAAATTTGACTATCCCGCTTTTGAATGTCGCACCCTTGTTGAGAAAGCATTTGACGACGTAAGGACAACATTGGATCTACCTGACATTAAACTCGCGTTTGAAGGTGACTGTAAGATTAAAGCGAAGACTGACGACGTATATATTGCCGTTATCAGAGTGTTACAATGGCTGGTGCAAAGACGTAACGAAACTCCGCCGGACATCGAGCAGCAGATCCACGTGCACTGTGACGAAACGAACGCACTGTCGAGCATAACCTTTGAAGACTGTAGCAACCGTTTGCCGCCCAAGCTGCGAGAACAATTGTTCATGCCATTTTCGATATCGGCCATTCCCCAGGAAGGCACTAAGCTGACCGGCCCAGGACTTTATCTGCCACTCTTTTTGGCAAAAATGTTGGTTGAAGAAAAGTATGGTGGATGGTTGGATGATCGGTCTGATGAGATTACAAGTACCCTCGGTCATCGTCTGGTCATGAGTTTTCCATCTCACAAAAAAGCCCAGAAAAATGGAAACCTCGCCATTTAGCGTTGTAAACGTTGGGCTTATTGGGCTTTCATTAGGCCGCCGCTGGCACAACCATCTCTACACCAGCGCATCTACTCCTCGCCGCGGTGCAATTGAGTATCAGGCCCATTTGTTTGCATCTGTTACCTAATGAATATCGCATTGCTAACATCAGACTCTATTCCTCTCGACACGATCTCCAAAATGATCCGAGAGGAAGAAGTCGACGTTACCTTCTCAAAGGTCGACGCTAAGTCGACGTCAACGCTACCGCGCGATGCGACTCTCTACTTCCTGATCTTTGAAGGCCAGGAGATTGTAAGAATTGGTGAAACCACCAGTAGAGTGCGTAGGCTCCTTAACGGGGAGACAATACTCGTTCTTTGCATGCCCTTGCCGCTCGAGCGTGGCGCGCTAATCGAAATGGGCGCCAACGACATCATAACGCCGGCTTCGATGACGGTTGCTCCTATAGCTGAACGCATTCTGGCGCATCTGATTTCACTCAACCAGGTTAAAACAAACAACCACGGAGACCTGCGCGGCGGCACTCGAGTAATGCGCGACGTGTACCGGCACATCGAAACTCTTGGTCCACTCGCCGACTCAGTGTTGATTCTTGGCGAAACTGGAACGGGCAAGGAGTTGGTCGCGAGGGAAATGCACCGCACCAGTTCGCGCACAGACCCGTACCTGGCAGTTAATTGCGCGGAACTAAACCCTGAATTATTGGGCAGCGAGTTGTTCGGACATGAGAAGGGCGCGTTTACCAATGCGATCCAATCACGTCGCGGCCTTTTGGCTGAGGCGGAGAAGGGGACTGTGTTCCTCGACGAAATCGGCGACCTTGATTTACAAGCGCAAGCAAAGCTCTTGAGAGTTTTGGAAGAAAAGAAGATTCGACGCATCGGTGCGAATAAGTGGGAAGACGTGAGTGCGCGAATCCTGCTCGCGACTCATCGAAATCTTGAAGCGGACTGCGAATCCGGGCGATTTCGTCGAGATCTTTATGAACGCATCCGCGGTTTCACTATCGACCTGCCTCCTCTGCGAACGCGCAAAGCCGATATCCCTCTATTGGTAGATCATTTCATCAATACCTTTCGCAGTGAGTACAAACATGAGTTGAAACTACCGGCCGGGGCAGTTGATCAACTGTTTCGTTACGATTGGCCGGGCAATGTTCGCGAATTGCGCGCCGCGGTTCGCAAAGCTGCGGCATATGCTGATGACGAAGGGAATATCAGCTCGCTGATCCTCCAGGAATCAACACGTGGCCGTAAAGCCATCGAAGTTACCAACGCGGTTTCTTTTAATCCGAGTACGGACACTTGGCGTGAGGTTCAGAAGAATACTCAGGCGGCATATTTCAAGGCTTTACTCGCGGAAGCCAAGGGAGATCGAGAGCTCGCGATCAAGTTGTCAGGTCTGAGTAAGACTCAGTTTTACGAGAAGTTAAAAGAAAGCAAAATCCTCTAATCTCGCGTATTGGTGGCCCCGACACGTTGACTTTTCGCCCACCCGAATATATCCTGCCGCCGCTCTAGCATCCTTATGACGGAACGCAAAGAACCTCGTTCCATTTCTCTTCGATTCTTGCGACTGTCCTCAATCTTCATTGAAGCCGTAGGAACTCCGGTCTCATATCAAAACTCCGTAGGCGGAAGCCTGAGTTATGTCCAACAACCTCACGAATGAAAAGTCCGAAAACGCAACTTCAGCAGAGGCGTTCCGACTACGCGCCGAAGCCGAACCGACGACGTCTTTACTAGATTGCCAAGCCTGGTTAGAGGAGATTAAGCGTCAAGCGCAAATAAAACCCCCGGAACACGAGGTGGAGTTGGGCCCGTACTTCCGCGAGAACGCGCCTTATCGCGCAAAGATGTCGGCCCCTTACGAAACGGGCACGACTGTAGTTATTAGAGGCCGAGTTTGGTCGTACGAGGACAAAACTCCAGTACCAGCGACGCTGGACGTTTGGCACGCGGATCATCGGGGAAAGTACGACAATGAGGAAGGCCACTCAACCAACAAGTATTCGTTCAAGAATCGAGCGCGGGTACGTTGCGACGAGCACGGTTACTACGAGATCGAAACCATCCTGCCCGGTCCTTACAGTAGAGGTTCAACCGTCCACGCTGCGCATATCCATTTCCGCGTCAGCTTTATAGGTCATCGTGATTGCGTCACACAGCTTCTCTTTAGAGGAGACCCCCACATCGAAAAGGACCCGTTTCGTGAGTATTCGGTCATCATTGACCTCACCGAAGTCGAGCGTAATGGACAAAAATACAAAGAGGGAATCTTCGATATAGTGCTGAAGGTCATTCCTGAGCCTGCCAATTAAGACTCCTTCAGAGCCTTTACCATCGTGGTTAACGCCTCTTTCAGTTGAGCCGTGTCTTCATAGATCAGAGATCGTCGCACATGAACATCGAACGGAGCCGTCGAACTTTCGTGCTTTAAGATGATCACGATTTTCGACAGGGCATCGGCATATCCGATTTCATAAAATACGTTGGGGTTGTTTCCGGTGATGTCAGCAATAATAAACTCCGACTCCTCCAGTTTTTCGTATAGCATAGTCATGACGTTCCCGACGTATTGAATATCATCCATTCGCTCGCAACGATAGCCGAGGTGCTCAAAGACCTCCTTAACCGTGCTATAAACCTCGTCGAATTCTTCGGCAAATGGCATTAGAACAAGTGCCTGACGTTTGCCTCGAGCGCCGCGCTTTCTCCTTTTGCTTTCAGCCAATGCATCGCGCAGTAATTGGATAAACTCCGCGTCGTAAATGTTGAGCGGTTTTTGCAGGACGGCAAATGCACCCGCCTCCATCGCTTGCTGGTGAACGTCTTCACCAGAGTAATAGGTGAGGTACACGATACTGACGGTGAAATCGCGTAAGTGAATCCGCTCGATGAACTCTAATGTGCGCTTTATGCTTACAGCAAAGTGGACAATTGCGATATCGGGAGATAGATCGTCGAGTGCTGCAAGTGCAGGCTCCTCGCTTTCAAAGAACTCTACTGTAAAGCCGTCGCGTTCCAACGGTATCTTGTATTTGTCTCGTTCATTCTCGTCGTCAACAACAATGAACGCGAGCTTTTTGGAATTGATAGTTCTCAACGTCTTCTCTTAAAGGAGACTTAACTGACGGCCTAAAATACAGGTTGTCTTGTGCCGGATCAATCGCACATCGGATCAATGGCACAAACGTAACGACTTAACACTGGGTACCAAAAAGATTGCGCTGAAATATAACGCAAGCTTACCCAATTCTCTCAGGTAACAATAACCGATAGATCCTGAATGACAGTACAAATGAAACTGGCTTATATCGATTACGAAGATTCGGTAGCCTTGTTATCAAGAGAAGTTAGAATCCGTCGATACTGCAATAGGGGTCTTGGAGAAAGGTTTGACTCTAGATTTCTCGCTACTTTATGAACGCCGTCGCCGGTATCCGATGAGATTTGGGACCAACTTGTGACCAGAATACTTGCAAAGAAGCATCAATAGGTATGAACAGTCGGGTTCGTATGTCGCTGCGATTGTTTGTGCCTCAGGTTCAGGCTCGTAAATCGGAGCCAGCCCATGCACATTGTAACCGTCGAAGTTCACTCCGATGACGCTCAATTCTTTCTTGTCTCCCGGGGTGGTGGTCCGCGCGCGCAAGCAACCGTAAGTTAGGCAGGTAAGTCACGCACCAATCTTCCGCCAGTGGTTTGTTTTCCGGGCCAATGAGGTTATACGGGTAATAGTGCAGTGGTCCATGAGGGGAAATGCACAGGTGATCTTTTCCCTTGCCACGTTCGGTTCTACAAGTGGTCAATTAGCGAACGCTTTCAGCGTTAAACTGAAACTAAAGGATTCTTTTTGCAGCTCGTACGTGTGACGTTGAACCGATACCGGTGCATCCTTTGCTTAACCGGCGATCACTACGTATCACTTGTTATACTTCGCTCCTCGAACTCCGACTCTGATCTTCCATATTTTCCCTCCACCGCGTTGAGTTGAGGTGGCGTAGATGGCGTATCGATCAAATTTGCCCTCACCAAAAACCAGGCTGGCGACGCTGGGGATTCCTTCAGCTATCAACAGCATTTCGCCGGTCTTTGGATCGTAGCGGAAAATCTTTCCGGCGCCGTTGTCAGCTACATAAACTCTTCCAAATTCATCAGTGACGAGCCCGTCAACAGCTTTGCCGCCTGTACGCGCCACAACTCTGGGTGGACCAACCGGCAAGCCCTTGTTAATCGTGAATGCCCAGATACGGTCGTCCACCACAATGGGTTTGAGGTTGCTGAATATTTGCGCGACATAAAGTGTGCGATTATCCAGAGAGAGCGTCAGCCCATTTGGGTAAGGAACTGCGGTGGACCAAATAGAAACCTTTCCATTTTTAACACGGTATATTTTGTCAGTGCCGTCATCCGAAACGAGGAGCGAACCGTCTTTCAGTACAACCACGGCATTTGGGTCGGCGATGCCGCGCGCTACCGCTGTCTTATTTCCTTCCGGTGTAATGCGCCAGACGATGCCGTCGTCGTTAGGCCCGTCAGCAAACACATTTGTCGGTCCGAAATCGCACGCAAGAATATCGCGCTTGCCGATGCGGGCCTGACCCAGATGGCGGTGAACGTCGGTTATCTTCTTCACAGTTCCATCCGGCTCTGCAATCCAGATTGCATTATTGGCGCCAATAAAAAGCCGACCTTCGGCGTTAAATGTAATGCCTTCGGATCCGTTGAACTGATCGATAAAGATCTCTGGTTTTACTGGAAATTCAATTTTCGGTTGCACTGGGCGAGAGCGACGCCCAGTAGGCTGGGCCTCGACGTTTTGAACGGCAAAGCAGACGAAGATAAATGCGGTCAATAGGGACAGATAAGGTTTCATAACAACTATTCCACTGGAAGATTCTAAGGGGCACTGGGAGAAAAGACGAGATCAAGCTAAAGGAAAAGTAGTGGTGCGTCTTGAACGTTCTTGCTGTTTGATAGGCCCGCACAGAGTCAGCTCAAGAGGATCGTGCAATGAACAGTGGGTGTGTAAGACGGGCAGGCCCGAAGGGCCGTTAGTTAGTAGCCCGTCCGTGGGTGTGGAAACCGCCTGAGACCAGATTGCCATAGGCGCGAAGCGCCGACAGCCATTGAGGCGAGTGTCGGCCCCTCGGGCCTACGCGACAATGGGCCATTCACCACGCCCTCACGGGCGTGGCTATTCACTCTCGGCCCTTCGGGCCTGTTGACCGGTCAATGAAGGCCTCTTCAACGATCTTTTGTGTCAGGCGTACTCGAGCGATAGCGGCCCGGCGAAGGCTCGACCAAACGCTTGAAGTGGCGATTAAGATGACTCTGATCGGCAAAGCCCGCCTCGCACGCGGCTGCCGCAATGGGCCAACCCAACCGCAGGAGTGCTTTGGCGTGCGACACTCTGAGCTGCGTTTGAAAAGCGTGAGGAGGCATCCCAAACTCCTGGGTGAAGACGCGCCCGAAATGGAAAGGACTGAGCCCGGCGACAGCAGCGAGTTTTGTGAGAGAAATATTTTCGGCGAAATGCTCTCTCAAATGGGCGCTTGCTACTTTCATAGCGCGCCGTTCCGGGCCGGCCGGACGAGGCGTCGCGGGCCTGGCGGCAAAACGGCACATTAAACCGGCCAATAAATCCATCAAAACGTTTTCTCTGTTCAGAGCGGAAGACGGTTGCTCCATTGCGTAATGCACGCTGAGATATTTGCCGATGATGTCCGTGTCGGAAGTTACGGTAGCAGGAAAAAACGGCAGCACTGTCGAGTCTCTCCCGAAAACGTCCGCAGCCGCGGTTCGTATCAATTCAGGGCCGACAAACATCGTGCGGTAACTACAGCCTGAACTCTGATGTGCGAGATTTGAATGAACCTCGCCGGGATGGACCATGAATAGACTTGCTGGAGGCGTCAGGTGGCTCGCGCCTCGATAGTTAAGTTCCCCGGAACCGGATTGGACCAGACAGAATTGGTACTCTTCGTGCCAATGCCGTGGCACCGGCCTGGCGACACCAAATCCGCGACGCAGCTCAAGGTGCGGAATATCTGCTGGCCGCCACACCTCGATGGTATCTATCGGCTCGACTTTTTGTTCCCGATTGTTCATCTCAGTGTCCGATCATGAAACTGGTTGGAGTGTTTGTCACCCATGAAATCTTTTTTCTAATACTGGCGAAGATAGCATGAAACCTTTTGAAACACTGGGATGCCGTCAGCATTACAGAACCCAGAACCCAGCGCGGTAGCGCGGGATCCTTCAGGCTACTTAACACTAAAATAACTAAAGAGGAAGCTTTGATTAAGCCAGATCTTGGCTTTGTACCGCGAAGCGGTTACGTAACTTAGCCCAGGGTTGCCGCGTTGCGCGGCTACCCTGGGATCGAATTGTGGAAGAGCCCCAACCCCAACGGGGTTGCCGCTTACGGTGCTAATCAAATCAAACGCGTAGTTAATGAATCACCTTGAATCGCCTGACCACGCTCTTCGAAACCTACACAACCCCGTTGGGGTTGGGTATCTAGACTCCGCTTACCCAGGGTAGCCGCGCAGCGCGGCAACCCTGGGCTAAGTTACATAACCGCTTCGCGGTACAAATCAAAGACTCGAGTGGCGCTTCCTGAAGTGTGTCGCTGTTTCGCCTTGGCTAAGTGAGATTCCAAAGCTTTCTTCCTACACACGACAAACTATAAGTGTGTAATCCCCGCGGCCCGCAGCATCCCGCGCTACCGCGCTGGGTTCTGTAATTCCAAACACTTCATCACACCGTTGGCCGGTGATTTGGACACGTCGCTGGCTACTGCTAAGCTGGATATTTAACCCCCACTTATGTCACAAACTCCCCCGAACAAGGGTTTGAGTTGGCTGAGTTGTCGCTTTCCAATGGGATGACAAATCGCGACGTTCTTAAATCAACGAACAAGCGGGAGGATTTGTTTTTGATGTTGAACCGAGGCTTACCAGAAATAGTGAAAACAAGTTATCGCTTGGGGCGGGAGTGTATTTCTCCGCGCATCTGGCTGCTCCTTTGTCTTTTTCCAGTTCTCGCTAATTGGCAACCTGCATTAGCCCAAACCGCAAACGACCAGCATGAATCGGAGCGGTCAGACAGGCTCACTGGTGGGCGAGTCGAGCAGGCTGAATTTGAGGCGGGTCAACCGGACGTCCGCATTACATTGAACGTTCCATCGTTTCGCCTGACGCTTTGGCAGAATGGGAAGGAAATCAAGTCGTGGTATATCGGCGTCGGATTGAAAGACCACCCGATCTACATCGGCGACCGCAAGGCGACTCAACTCATCTGGAACCCGGACTGGATACCGCCCGACAGCGCCTGGGTTGGCGAGATGAAAAACGTGACATCGGGGGAGATCATTAAAGCAAGTGACCCGCGCAACCCGCTTGGGAAAATGAAAATCCCTCTGGGTGACCGCTACCTCATTCATCAGGCAGCATCGGTAAACGATGTGGGCAATCTCGTTTCACATGGATGCGTGCGCATGCTGCGTTCTGAATTGTATGACCTGGCGGAAAAAATCATCGCCGCACGAAGCCTCGAGGTGTCGCCCAAACGAATCGCCGCCGCGAAGCGGAGTTCGCGCATGCTGGTCGTCAATCTCGAAGAGCCTGTGCCGGTGGATATCAACTACGACACGATTGTCGTGGAGGATGGTGTGCTGCACATTTATCCGGATGTTTACGGCCGGCGGACGAATACCTCGCAACGACTCAGGGCGGAACTAGAGGCGGCAGGCGTTGATGTGTCGACGCTCAATGATCGTTTGCTTCGACGAATAATTGGTAAGGTGACGAGACGAACGCAGTTTGTGGTTGAGATCACTAGCGTCACAGAAGGACGCGCAATCGAAGATGGCAAAGTGCTGCCGCTGATACCGAGAAGGCGACCGCAGTAGGCAGTGGGCAGTGGGCAGAAAGTGGAAAGCAGAAAATTGTAAGAGCTAATCAGTAGTCGCTGAATAGTTAGAGGTATCGATTAGTGCTTACCGCCTTTTGCCTTCGGTCTTCGGTCTTCTGCCTTCTGCTTTTTGCCTACTCCCTACTGGTTCGCCGCGTTACCGCAGGCTTACGGTTTCCGCGGCTCCGTAATAGATTCCGTTGAAAAGAAACTTAAACGTGCCGTGAGGTTGGGCGCGGAATGTAATCTCTGGCCCAAACAGCAGAAGCCGGCCTTTGCCTACCGGCGCATCCACAATCGCGACCCCGTCCTGTAGATACTTCTGCCCCCATGCCCACCCGCTTCTCAAAGGCTTATCGCTATCAAACCACGCTACTGGTTTCACGCCAGTCAAAGCGGATTCCGGCCTCAGCCGAAACACCGGACTGTTGTCGAAGAAGACATCCAGTTTTTCACTCACTCCGTAGGCCACGGGATTTGTATTGTCCACGCGCACACGCAGGATCGATCCAGGTATGAAAAGTTTTTCTCGCGGGAGCGCGCGCTCGGTGCCGTCGGCAAGCTTCTCCGTAAGTGCATTAACCATAGGAAGACCAGTGTGATAGGCAATGCTGGTTGAGGTGCCCACCGAAATAAGGGTGCCGCCGCCTTCAAGGAAACGTCTCAATTCAGGGACCGTCTTTGCGACCGTCAGGCGACCCAGGCGATCGCGAAACTCCTGTGGGATTCTTTCAGCAGCCGGTGCTGCATCGGCGGGGTTTCCCGACGGTTCCCTCGCATCCCGCGCCGGTATGGCGCCGGTAACGAATATCAACACATCAAACTTCGACGCCAGGTCGCCCGCATCCAGTGTTCCCGGATACACGACCGTAAATGGAAACTCAAACTGCTCCAGTAGAAAACGTGTCCAGCCAGAAGGCATCGATCCGCCGTAACGGTCCCACAAACCAATGCGCAATGGTTTAAGTTTCAATGCTTCACCCACAGGCTTTGCGGAGATGCCTTCGAAGTTAAGGCCAATCTCCTCCGCCAGCTTCTCGATTTTCGCGAGCGTTGAAGCTTTGTTGGAAACGTAGATCGTGCCTGGGCCATGCGTCTTACCGTTTGCGTTGAAAGGCTGCTTCAACCAGTAGACGTCTTCGGCGCCGGCAAGCAGACGATTGATCGCAATGAATGAATCGTTAACCTGATGACTCAGCAGGAAACCGGCGGCGCCTGACGAATTACTTACTGTTCCGCGAGGCGCACGAGCCAGTCCGCTAATTTTTTCAAACGGCCCGTCAAATCCGTCGAGTAAGCGATCGAAGACAACGCCCATCTGATATGCGAGTGTCCAACCTGCGCTATCGTAAGGTGGCGTTGGCGGACCTCCAGGATAAGGAACGTCATCCGGGTGATCCTGAGGTTCAAACATGTCCAGGACATGCGGCCTGAAAGCCTGATCAGTTTTCACCACATATGAGCCCGCTGGATAATCTTTTCCGGCAGCCTGAAAAGGCGCCGGCGCGCGTTGGACCGTAATGCCATTCTTGATCAACGCGTTAACAAATTTGGTTGCGGTCAGAAAGTCCGGCTGATCAGATGGGATAACGTACCCTCGCGGATCACGGTCCTTTGGGTTGCGCAAGATCTCGTAGTATTTAATGTTCACTCCCCGGCGCGAAGCTGGTCCACCCGTATCTCCTGAATCGCCGGTAGTGTCCGCGCCTCGCCGTGCTGCGCCATCACCCTGTGCTGGTGCATCCTTCGCGATCGCCGCTTGCACTTCCGCCAAGGCTCTCGGACGAATGGTCCAGTTGTCGCGGCTGCCGCGCTCGATTGCATTCTTCCCCATGCGATAGATGTTGAAGAGGAAGTCCTCGCGATGTTTTGAAGCAACATCCAACACGGCGCGATTTGCCGTTATCGAATAGTCGACTGACTGGCGGAAGCGCCACTTCTGTGGGGATATCGGGTAAGCCTGATCCGCTTTAGGCAACAACTTCGCCGGCAGGAAAGGGATTTCTATCGGCGTGGGGTTACCGATCGTTTCCGTCAACAATCCGATCATGTTGTGAAAGCCGGTGGTCGTCCTGAGGCCGCCATTCCACCAGGTTGAATAGGGGGCGCCTGTGCGCGTCGTCGCTCCGGGTTTGCCTTCGGCCGCAAAACGGTTGTGCATAGCGGCGCCCACAAGGTCTATGCCGAGCGGCACGAGTGGATCGTGGTAATAGTTGAACGGATCGCGGAACGGCGGCGCAAACAGGACTGTTCCGGCTGGTCCGGTTTGATGATGGTTGTAAACAATCTGCGGAAACCACTCGTGATAGAAGATGCGGTTGATTGCTTCCGTTTCGGGCTGCGTGGTCATGTAAAAGTCGCGATTGTTGTCGTGACCTACATACTTCTGATACAGCCTCGGCACGCCTGCAGTGGATCGTTTTGTAGGATCACCTTCACGCATGTACCAGTTAGACACCAGATCCATTCCGTCCGGGTTGACGCAAACGGCCAGGAGAATCACGTCTTTCAAGAAGCGCATGGTCTCAGCGTCGTTCATGCTAACCATCTGATAGACGAGCTCCATCAACTGCTGCGCGCCGAGCACTTCCGTGGCATGCAGACCTCCATCGATCCAGACCACCGCCTTGCCTTCCACTGCGAGCGCACGCGCCTGCTGATCCGTTAGTCCTTCGGCTAGCGCCAAACGCCTTGAGATCTCTTTATACCGATCGAGCTTCTTGTGATTCTCGGGCGAGGTAATTATCGCCATGAGCATAGGGCGGCCCTCTGCCGTCTTGCCGATCTCTACCAGCTTTATGCGATCGGATTGCTGTGCCAGCTTCTTCCAGTAGTCGGTGAGCTGAACGTAATTGGCGAGTTGATAATCATCGCCAAGGTTGAATCCTAACTGCGCTTTCGGACTTGTGATGGTTCTGTTCTGGGCCGCAGCGACGACACTTAGAAACAGGATGGCGAGTGCACAAAGTAATGGTTGAATCTGACGTCTGGGCATTTGAAGGGGATCCCTCTTTTGTTTTTTGGTTGGGTCAGAATATCCGAGGAGTGTGAGATGTGCCAGCGACAGGAGGCGACGCCTTGGAGTGCGGCTGCCTGGCGCCGCTTTGCTCCGCGGCCTGGCGCCGCTTCGATCCGTATCGGGCTTGCTCGGCAATCACAGGTGCTTCCGGCGCGGCGTGGTCGCGCCTGCCCGCGACCGACCAAAGCGCCGCCGGGCCGGCGCACTCCAAGGAGACGCCCTTAGCCTGGAACTCTCCTGCCGCCTGCCTACTTCCTCCCCACGTATTCCCAGTGCCATGGTTCATAAAAGTAAGGCTGGAATCCATAGCGACCGGCGTTCTTAACCAGCCACTGGTAAACGCGCGTCTGCACCTGAATCGCGCGATTCGGATCATTTGTTTCCACCGGCTCGCCACCGACGTATAAATCAAGGGCGCGACCGGTGAAGTGAGGGCTATTAACCGCCAGCCCCGCGCTGCCCGCATTAGGCGACTCGCGTCGCAGCTTCTCCTGATACTCCCGCGAACGATATGAGGAAATGATCTTCAAATACTTCTCTGAACGCGCCAGTTCTTTTTTATTCACGTGCGCCAGTCCCATCGACTTGTCGCCAATCGCCGCCGCAACCATCCGCTTGTAGGCGGCGTAAGTCTCACGCTCAACTTGCCGCAGCTCATCAAGCCGCTCAGGATCATAGAAGTCAGACGAGGGAGCCGTAATGAGTTGTTGCGGTTGCGCTGGAGTCCGATCCTTAAGACGTCTGCTCTGCCACTCGGCAATAATTTTGTAGAAGGAGGTATCGTCAAGCACGCCACTTGGTGTCAGCCCCGACTTTTTCTGCCAGCGCGCAAGGGCCTTGGCGAACTCATCGGAGCCAGGGTCACGCTTGGTATCAAGCAGTCGACTGATCAGGGCGGTATAGAGATACCAGCCGCGTTGTGGTTTGCCGCCAAACAGCCATTTGAGTTCAGTTCTGAGTTGTGCGTTCCGTGCAGCGGCCGCGCCTACGGTTGGTGCAGCATTTTCAACGGCGGCACGATCGCCTGGTTCATAAGATTTGCGGCTGGCACAGACGTTGAAAAACGCAATGCCTAGCAAAACGCCAGTGGCAACAAAGATGGTAAATATTTGAACTCCAAAGCGCTTCATTGATGGAGATCAAAAACCGGAAGAGGCGGCTGTGTCAACAGCAGGCGGGATGGCCAACAGGCGCACAGAGTACAACCTTCAGGTTGCTCCTTCACAAGCGCGTAGGTAGCTTCTTCCCTGCCACGCAAGCTAAAGCTTGTACTCTATACGCCTGTTAGATAGTTTCCTGATCAATGCGCGGATTTGGCGTGATCGGCGATTTCAGTAGCCTCGTTGCCAGTTCGCTGACGATCGGCGAGTTCCCTGCTCATAAGGTCAATCACATCTTGCGGTCTTTCGGCAGCGGAGCTAGTTACGGAGTCATCTTCAGAATCGCCGACCTCCCATGTAGTACGTTCTTTAGCATCCGCAATGCTCTCGCCAACTGATGCAGGCGCAACATAGCGCTCTGACTGTTCGACGGCGGTAACATTCGCCGCCGGCTCGCTCAAGTCGCTTGGCGCCGATACCGCAACCTCCTGAGGCTTAACTTCCACGATCTCTTTGACACCCTCTTCGATCTTCGTAGACGCTTTCTCATCTGTGATAGTTGCGGGTGGCTTCAGTGCCGCAGCTTCTGTTTGCGTTTCAACTGGTGCGCCATCAAAAGACAACGCCCCCGGCAAGGTTATCGGCGCCAGCTTCTTCTCGGCGATCACCAGGTCCTTATATTCCAGCTTTCCTTTCACTTCACACTGACCTGTTTGAATCCCGCGAATCGCGCCATTCTGAATCTTGAGAACGAAGCCTTTCAAATTAAAAGCCAGCTTCAAAGTAAACTCGATCTTCTTGACCGTTTTATTCTGAATGCGGATCTCAATATGCGGACGATGGACGCTGTTAATCGCATGTTCGCCAAGCTCGGTGTTCATGACTGTTTCAGGAGCGCTTCGCGATTCCTCCAACAAAGCCTTTATGCTTTCGGCTTTTTTCCATGAAGTAAGAAAAATGTCGGGGATTGGAATTTCAAACAGTTCCGCCACCTTTTCGGCGACGTCAGGCAAGGCCGCGCTCTTGATCCCCTTCACCTCTTCGCTGACTCGCTTCCCAAAGCTTTTCCAACCTTCCGGCTCCTCCCCACCAGGTTTGGGAAGTTCAAAGACATCGCGAACGGTCATAGACGATTTAGACATTTTCCCTCCTTACAGACCGAACGATATTTCCTTCGTCCGTATGAATCAAATACTGGCCCTCAGACAGATTCGGGCGCATCAGCACCTGACTGGTTATTGACAGGCCTTTCGTCGTCGCAGTGGAATCCACTTCAGAGCTGCCCATATCCAGGTTTGGATGGAAAGAAGCCCGCGGCACGAACAGCGATCGATAGAGTTGATAACCCACAAAAAGCAGCAACAAGAGTATCAGCAGGTATACCCACCAGTTATCCGGAAGCGTATCCAGCGGCGGGTCAGATGAAACTGGACCCACGACAACGTTCGGTGAACTTGTTGCGCTCGGCAAAGGGGTCGGCCCACCTGGCGGCGTTGGCGTAGGAGAACCGGGCGGCCCACCTGGCGGTGTTGGCGTAGGAGAAC
>DASQKG010000097.1:0-6464 GCA_035630655.1 Pyrinomonadaceae bacterium | reverse complement strand
CGCTGGGGCGAACCTGGTTGTGACGCTATTGTCGCTCTCCGCGTAGCCGTGCTCAATGCTCGCTTAGACCTGTTGCTCCCGAAACCTAAGTTCCGCTTACCGCGGGCTGCTTGAGTTACCTACTTTTTCTTGGCGCACTGAATCAGTTGACCCTTCATTCTTGCCGTTCGCCGTCTCGAAAAATTCCCGGCTCCGGCTGGCAGACGTGCCCTACATGCAGGCGTGGCCTACATGCAGGCGTGCCCTACATTGATCCTCTTGGTCTTTAGTGATATAAGGTGCGGCCACAGCCAAATTCTTCACCCACGCCCTTACAGGAGGTTAAGTCTTATGAAAAACCGGCCCGAAAATTCAGGTAGCGAAACCGTTTCTGAAACGTCCACGAATGAAGCTCTCTACCGGCGCTTTGGGGAGGCAAACATGAGCCTTGGACGTGCTCAACAAGAGGCACAAGCTGCTAATCAAAAACGCTCGGAGGAAGCTTACCGTAATTTATTCAACACGTTGCAAGCTACCACTGACGACATTCAGAAACGCTTTCAAGAATCGTACGTCAATTATATGAAAGCCCTGAACGAAGCCTGGCTCCAAAAGGGGCCTCAGCAAGAAATCGAGGAGATCTACAAAAACTACCGCGAAGCTGGGGACAGGCTGGCCGAGGAAGCACAGCAGCGTTATAAAGAGGTATACGCAAATTACGTTAAGGAAATGCAATCCGCAAATGATGACGTGCAGCGATTGGTAATGGACGGATACCGTAAGTACCTCAATTTGCAGAAGGAAATCTGGACACAGATGGACATCAACGCCTTTGTTGATGCGGCTGCTTCTTACGGCTCGTAAATCAAAGTCGGAGTCAAACAGGAATTGTGCTCGGCAATGGCAACCTCAAGTTCGAACCGGGAAATCTTTCTTTGGTAACCGGTCTCGTTGGAGGGTTGGTGTGAGGTTTAGTGCCCCGTAACCAATCGCATGCCCCTGGCCTGATGTAATACCGAGCAACTGGTTCAATTTCTTGGTGTAGTCATCGACGTCTTTCTTTCGAATGACAACTGTCTGAATGAGAATCGTTTTGTTCGCGAGGATCACCGAACGGTCGCCTCGTAGGATCTTGGCCGCCGTCTGAACTGATTGATACACGTATTCGAAGGGCTGCTGCGCCACGGTCCCGAAGATTGCACCTTGTTTGACCGCCGCTAGTGTCGCTCGTTCGTCGTCGAAGCACACGATCTTGATCTGGTCCACTTTACCCTCCGGTCTTAACGCTTGCAAAATCGCTGGGCCATTGTAGGACCACAAACCGACCATCGGCTATGTCGGAATACTTCTTCAGCGTTTCAATAAGCATTCTGCCTGGCGCGACCTTCGTCAGCATCGTTGGTTAAAAGGTCGATAATCTTCACCTTCGAACCTTTCAACGATTCCTTCAGTCCCTCGAATCGTTCCCGTGCGTTTTGTACCTCGCGCTTGCCGACGAAGACCATGATCTTTCCACCTCGGGAAGAATGTAGACGGTCCAGGGATTGTCACAAAAAGAAGAGCGGCCGGCCTCATGACCAGCCGTTCTTTTCTAAGTAGTGGTGAGCCGAGCAGGACTCGAACCTGCGACCCACTGGTTAAAAGCCAGTTGCTCTGAGATCTGACTTATCTTTCCTGGTGTCCGAGAGGATCGTTCCCGACTTGCTGTCGTCTAATTGCTTAAATATTGAACCCGATGCCAATAATCGATTTAAGCGAGCTTTCGGCCACTTCATTTTTGCCAGGAAATCCTCCTCAGCAAATGCCAATTAATGGCTTAGTACACGCCAACTATCGGTTAAAGTCGCACGGCGGTTAAGAGTGAATTAAGCGCAATTGTCTAGTAGGACGACAGAGGTTGCAGTTTCAGGCCAAACGCCTGTGGGTTTTCGCCGATTATTGCCGCGGCGAAGAAGCGGGGAACGTAGAAGACGTTCTCGTATCTGAACGTCGCATCCAGCTTGCTGCGGTCGGCGCTGAGAACGCATATGCTGCACTGCTGGTCTTGATCTTTAGTCAGGAATTTCAAGTCGCGCTTCGTTTTACCCTCGCCACGATTGTAGGCCAGCAAGGCGAGCGCTTCTTTCATCTGGTCGTTCTTGAAAAAGTTGATACTTTCGGCAATGTACTGCGCCGCGGCATCTGCTGATTTTGCCACGTCGGTGAGCTCCTCGGTCGATAGACCGTAACGTTCGCCAGTTTTGGGAAGAAACTGAAACATGCCGATCGCGCCCATCTTGTTCGGCGATTCAATGTTGACGTATTCCGATTCAATGAAGGGAATATACAATCCCAGGAGTGGTGAAAGATTACGCGTGCGGAAGGCCGTCATGACTGTAGCAGCATGGGCTGGGACCCGCTCGAAAGCAACGCGAACATCGCGGTTCGCTGTGTTTCCCAGCCGGTGCGTGTAGTTGTTGACCGCCTGTTTAATATCCTCCTCAAACGCCGGGGTAAATTCATATTCACGCCCAGATATGTCGCGTGCGATTCGTCGCGCCTGTGCGGCTACGAATGCCGAACGTTCCGCGCGTGACATCTGTTGATAAGTTTTGTCCGTTTGAGCGAAAACGCATACGCTGCACATTGCCACTGAAATCATCGCGGCCAATATTAATAACACCGACTTTTGAATCTTCATCTCGTTGTTCCTTTCCGAATTTGATAAGCCATTTGAAAGCTGAAGCCGACGCCCTTCCTTACGGTCGGGCTACCGCTCCTAACGTCGGTTCTCTGTTCTCACTTAGTTAAGCGAGGAATACCAGGAAAAGTGTTCAAGAAAAACTGCTAGCGAGAAATCGGGGTTAAGTTTCTACCTGGGACGGCCCGTCAGTATGGCGTGGCGCGTGAAGAGATGTGTGATGTCGAGAAGATGACTCCGGCGGCGGCCCACTATATCGCTGATCGCATGGCGGAATTGGGCGAGGATTCTCAAAGCTTGACGCTGGTGTTGCTTAGTTATAATCGCGGACCTGAAGGGGTTAGAGACGCTTTACGCGAATTGAGAGACACAGATAACTACCAAAGAAACTTTTGGACGCTGTTTGCGCACCGCGACAAGCTGGACGAGCAGTTTCGCAAAGAAAGCGCAGGCTATGTACCGGCCTTTTTCGCTGCCGCAATTATCGGAGAAAACCCGCGCGCCTTCGACTTACCTACGCCTCCGTTATCGACGCTCGCCAATCAGTAAGCAGAAAGCAGAAAGCAGAAAGCAGAAAGCAGAAAGCAGAAAGCAGAAAGCGCAATCTGTCTTCTGCTGCTTTCTGCCTTCTGCTACCGGTCCTAGTGTTTCACAAAGTTCTCGATCTCGGGGTGCGACGATGCGGGTCGCGGACTTGGCGCAGCGGTTCTCATGCTGTTCATTGCCTGTTCCGCGGAGAGTATTCCGGACATGCGCATCTTGAATTCGTCGGCGTTGCTCGCGTTGTGCAAAGCTTCCTCTCGAGCAATCAGTCCTGACTGAAACAGGTGAAATAGCGACTGATCGAAAGTCTGCATGCCATATTGCGAGGCGCCGGCGGCAATTGCTTCACGAATCAGCGACGTTTTGTCTTCATTTACGATGTAGTCGCGAATCAAACCCGTTGAGACCATCACCTCAACCGCCGGAACTCTACCCGCGCCTTTAGCTGCACGGACCAGTCTCATTGAGACTACCGCTTTCAGAATCCCCGCGAGTTGAATTCGCACAGACTTCTGCTGGTGAGATGGAAAGCTCGACACGATGCGCATAACTGTTTCCGTAGCGTCGAGCGTGTGCAGCGTGGAAAGCACGAGGTGACCTGTTTCCGCCGCGGTTAGCGCGGTTTCAATCGTTTCATAGTCACGCATCTCGCCCACGAGAATCACGTCGGGATCCTGTCTCATCGCGCCACGCAGTGCTTCAGCAAACGACCGCGTATCAACATCCACTTCGCGCTGGCTAACAAACGACTTCTTATCGCGATGCAGAAACTCGATAGGATCTTCGATGGTCACAATGTGTCCACTGCGCAACGAATTGATTCGATCAATCATCGCCGCCAATGTAGTGGACTTACCTGAGCCCGTGGCGCCCGTCACCAGGATGAGTCCTCGACGTTCTTCGGCGATACGATCGATCGCTGGTGGTAATCCTAGCTGGCTGACATTCTTTGTATGATCGGGAATAACGCGCAAGACGATGCTTACAGTGCCGCGTTGCTGAAAAATGTTCGCGCGAAACCTGCCGAGTCCCGATACGCCGTAACCGATGTCCACTTCTGAGACTTCTTTAAAGCGCTGCTTTTGGCGGTTCGACATAATCGCGAAGGCCATATCGAGCGTGTCTTCCTGCTTAAGGCGCGGTGCATCAGCTACCGGGTGAAGTTCGCCAGCGATTCGCATTACCGGAAAGGCGCCTACCTTGAGGTGGAGGTCGGAAGCGCCATGGCCGGTGGCTACGCGCAATAACTCATCAATTTTTACAGACATGCTCGGACGGACCTTTCAGGGAAATTCAGAAGATTGGATTTTTGGTAGCTGGAATTGGCGCTGGGCCAAACTGCGGGGCGCATCACCAATCGGTAATGCAGGTTGGATAATAGCCTCTGGCGATGAACGACGTCAATAATTGCTTATTTTCGGTAGTGTCTGAATAGGACACTAGCTTATTTTCGGTAGTGACCTAATTTGAAATTCTCTGTGCGTTCTCTGTGTCTCTGTGGTGAGCTTTTGGTGCAATGGTTAACCACGGAGACACAGAGAACACAGAGGTTGCAGAGAGAAAAATGAAAATAGGACACCACCTTATTTTCTAAAGGAATAGCCCACTTAGCTAAAGAATAGCCGAGCTGGTACCGCGCTCGGTTCTGCAAAAAAAAACAGCGAGTCACCTTGCGGCGCTCGCTGCCTTTTACGTAGCTTTCGTGGTTTTTCAATCGTTAGCGCTAGCCGCTTGGTATTTCAACACAGGTTCCGCAGGTTGGCTGACCGAGTGGCCCACTTCGGAAACGCTCTTGTCCTCGAAGCCATTGTCGTTCGCTTGCGACTTCGTAGCTTTCTTGACGTAGGTCAGCCAATCACCTGGCGCCCTCCGTTCTCCTTTAGTCACATCGAAGAAAGCGCTCTGAATCCTTTCTGTAACTTCTCCACGTCCACCTGCGCCGACTGTGATTCGATCAACAGATCGGATTGGGGTGATTTCAGCGGCGGTGCCGGAGAAGAAAAGCTCATCCGCCACGTATAGCGCCGCACGTTGAATGCTGCGTTCTTTCACGGTGATACCAAGCTCGTGACAAATCTCGATCACGCTGTCGCGGGTAATTCCGGGAAGAATTGAAGAAGACAATGGCGGAGTTAAGACCATACCTCCGCTCACGATGAAGATGTTTTCTCCGGACCCTTCTGAAACGTAACCACGATCATCCAGGGCGATGCCTTCAGCAAACCCATTGAGCAGTGCTTCCATCTTGATCAACTGCGAATTCATGTAGTTTGCGCCGCTTTTCGCCATCGCGGGCATCGAATTTGGTGTCAGCCGGTTCCACGTCGAAACGCATACGTCTACGCCCTGTTCGATCGCTTCATCGCCGAGGTACTTACCCCAGTCCCACGCCCCGATATAGCAGGCAAGTGGGTTGGGAAATGGATTCACGCCAAAAGCGGGATGAGCTTCGTCGAGACTGCGAAACAGAATGGGCCGGATGTAACACTGGTCCATTTTTGAGCGCTGGACCAGTTCAATCGCCCCGTCGCATAGTTGCTCCAGTGTCCAGGGGTGGTCCATCCGGTAGATCTTTGCGGAGTTGAGGAGCCGCTGCATGTGTTCGCGCAGGCGGAAGACGGCTGGTCCCTGCTTGGTGGAGTAACATCTGATGCCTTCAAAGATACTTGAACCGTAGTGCAACACGTGCGACATCACGTGCACCCTCGCATCACTCCAATTGATGAACTCACCGTTATGCCAAACGACGTCGCAGATGCGTGGTGTCTTGACGTCTTTGATGTTGCCGTCTTTTGAGAACATGTTGTTTACTCCTTCAGGAAATACTGAGATCGAAGGGGGGCAGGGCCTTCATCTTCGTTGCACAGAACACTTCCACAATGGGAAATATCTACTCTTTATCTGCGCTGAGTGGGTTGTCAAACAGGGCACAATACAGTAGTTGTCTATCGCTTGGCAAGAACCCTTGCCTTGCAGTAATTATGCATTCGTAACGTGAAAAATTGCGACGTCGTAGACCTGAAACTTCAAAGCTGTGGGCCGTACGAACAAAGCTCTCAAAAGGCCGGACCGCAACGGTTTTAATTGCGTTCTTTTTGCTCTTAACGTCTTCTTCCGCCTGTTATAACAAGATGAATCAACACAACCAGAACACGTCAGTGGCAGAAACGCCTGCCTCCGATCCACTTTCAATTCACCAACGGGCCATCTCAATCGACATGCACGCTGACACGGCCCAGCGGTTGCTTGACGAAGACGTCGA
>DASQKG010000096.1:0-16349 GCA_035630655.1 Pyrinomonadaceae bacterium | reverse complement strand
ACTCGGAAAGAAACCTGAGTCTGGTGCGACTGGACGCCTTCATGCGGCCCTTGATGCAGTTCCTGATTGGGATGGGCTTTGTCCTGATTTTGTGGGTGGGTGTGCCGCTGGCGATCCAGGGGGAGATGACGGTCGGCCAGTTCACGGTTTTCAACATGTATCTTTATCGCTTGATCTGGCCGCTAATCGCGATCGGGTACGTTGTAAACCTCTACCAACGCGGAACCGCCAGCCTGAAAAGGATGAATGCCATATTCGCCATTCAGCCGGCGATTGCTGACTCCCCTTCCGTGCAGGAGAGACCGCCCATTGAAGGACAACTTGAGTTTCGGAATCTCACGCTTCGCTACAACCAAAACGACGAGCCGATGCTCAAAGACATCAATTTGCGCATTCCTGCCGGGCAAACGGTCGCAATCGTAGGGCGCACCGGAAGCGGTAAGACATCTCTGATCAATCTCATCCCAAGGATTATCGAGGCGCCGGAAAACACTGTGCTGGTCGATGGCATTTCGGTCCGCGATTATCCGTTGGCGCAGTTGCGCTCGAGCATTGGATATGTGCCGCAGGAAACCTTTTTATTCAGCGACACGCTCGCTGAGAATATTGCTTTTGGGGTAGGCAGCGTTAACCGCAAGCAGATTGAATGGGCGGCCGATATCGCCGGCTTGACGGGCGACATCAGCAGTTTTCCCGACGGCCTTGATACGCTTGTTGGCGAGCGGGGCCTTACACTTTCAGGCGGTCAAAAACAGAGGACTGCCATCGCCCGGGCAATCCTTCGAGAGCCTCGAATACTTATTCTCGACGACGCGTTGTCATCCGTCGATACCTATACCGAAGAGAAAATCCTGGCGAAGCTTCGCGGAGTAATGCGCGGTCGCACAAGTCTGATCGTTTCGCACCGCATCTCCACAGTACGCGACGCCGACTTGATATGCGTACTGGACGAAGGACGCATTATCGAGCAGGGCCCACATCAACAGTTGATAGAACTCGGCGGCGAGTATGCCGCTCTCTACGAACGGCAATTGCTCGAGGAGGAACTGGCCGCAACCGGCTAAATTTTTATGGAAGTCGATTTAAACAAACGATATCAGACATTGCTGGTCTTGTGGTTTGCGTTGCTGATGAGCATCGTTCTCTATTTTGTCGTGGCCTTGTTGGCAGTTTCTGATCCAGAGCCACACGCAGCAATGGCTGTCCGCTCCAATTCACTATTGACCTTCGCGCTCGCGGCGCTGGGTACCTTCGTCGTAGTCATTTCATTTGCGGTGAAGCGAAAACTCATCGAGCGTTCGGTTGAGAATCAGGATGTCACGCTGGTCCAGAAAGCGCTTGTGATCGCGTGTGCTATGTGTGAGGTAACCGCGCTGATTGGGCTATTGGAACGTTTCATTATCCGAAACAGCGACTATTACCTTTTGTTCATAGTGGCAGCAATCGGAACTGCATTGCATTTCCCCAGTCGTGGGCAACTCGAGGCGGCAACTTTTAAGAGCTACGGTAAAAGCGTGGGTGGCGGCCCAACTCTGTAGTTATGTCCACAGCGGTCAAACAGTTTCACGAAGAAGAGGCAATCGGGAAGACCTACGACTTCCGGGTGGCTCGCAGGCTGCTTCGCTACCTGCGACCTTACCTGCGATTTCTTATTCCGGCAATTTTTCTTACTTTTGCTTTGAATTTGCTGGGAATCCTCCAACCTAAGTTCACTCAATATGCGATCGACTGGTACATCCTGCCGGGTCAATACGCTGGATTGAAGCTTCTCCTGGTGCTGTATGCTGGGGTTCAAATTCTCCGTTTTATGTTCTCGTATTTCCAGGCTTTGCTCCTTAACACTGTGGGCCAGTATGTGATGTTTGATATGCGGCGCGAGCTCTACGATAAGCTGCAACATCAGGAAGTGGCCTACTACGATCGCAATCCGGTTGGCCGCATAATGACCCGGCTCACCAGTGACGTTGACGCGCTCAACGAACTGTTCACCGCAGGTGTGACGGATTTGCTCGGCGACCTGGTGATGATCATTGCGATCATCGCGGCAATGCTGTGGATGGACGTAGGACTTACGTTAGTAACGCTGTTGACGGTGCCGATGTTGTTTGCGGCGACTTCCTGGTTTCGCAAAGGAGCGCGAAAAGGTTACGACATGGTACGCACGCGGCTCGCACGTATCAATTCGTTTCTCCAGGAACATTTTGCCGGCGCGCAAACGGTACAGATTTTCAACTCTGAAAAGAAGTCGCTGAAAAAATTCCAGGAGATAAATGCCGAGTATCGCAAGGCAAACATCGACACGATCTTCTATTACGCGGTCTTCTTTCCGATGGTAGATTTTATCGGCGCGACGGGCGTGGCGTTGATTATCTGGTATGGCGGTTATCGGGTAATGCAGAACACGCCCGAACAAACGGTGCTCACACTGGGCGCCCTCGTCGCTTTCATCCAGTATTCCGGTTTTCTCTTCCAGCCGATCCGCGACATTTCCGACAAGTACAACGTGTTGCAGGCTGCGGTAGTGGCATCGCATCGCATCTTTAAGACGCTGGATCTTCCCATAGCGATTACGTCGCCGGATAAGCCTCGTAAATCGGGACGCGCCGCCGGCCAGATTGAGTTTGAAAACGTTTGGTTTGCTTACAAGGACGAAGACTGGGTCCTTAAGGATGTATCCTTCACAGTTAAACCGGGCCAGTCGATCGCTCTTGTGGGCCACACCGGTTCCGGCAAAACAACTATCACCAATCTGCTGATGCGTTTTTACGATGTACAGCGTGGGCGAATTCTTTTGGACGGCGTGGATATACGCGAATGGGACTTGCAAGCCCTTAGGGAAAACTTCGCCGTGGTATTACAGGAAATATTTCTATTCAGCGGTACTGTCGAGGGCAATATCCGTCTCGGTCGCAAAGACATTTCCGAGGAGCGTGTGCAGTGGGCCGCCCGCGAAGTTCGCGCGGAGCCATTCATCATGCGGCTGAAACAAGGGTATCAGTCGGAGGTTAAAGAACGCGGCGCGGGACTTTCAGTGGGGCAAAAGCAACTCATATCCTTTGCGCGGGCAATGGCTTTTGATCCGACAATTCTGATACTCGACGAAGCGACCAGTTCTATCGATACCGAAACAGAGCAACTGATTCAGCAAGCTATTGAACGCGTCATGCGTGACCGTACCTCCATTGTGGTTGCACATCGTCTTTCAACCGTGCAGCGGGCCGATCAAATCATCGTGCTCCATCACGGCGAGATTCGTGAGCAGGGAACGCATCAGCAGTTGCTGGCCCAGCACGGACTTTATTGGAGGCTTTACAAGCTTCAATATGCCGACAGCATCCGGCGGGGGCTTCCTGCAACCCAGCCCAGCGAAGAAGACGCAGCTCTGCCGGCAGGCCAGTTCAGCGAATAAAGGTGGGTATCTGCTTGCTACGTCCCGAGCACTGAGTTCTCGGCCCGTTTTAGAACGGCACTTGTGCCCCACGCGGCGGACAAAGTCCGCCTCTAAACGAGGAGACACACTAACAACTTCGCACCTAAGGAGAGATCATGCCATCAAGCGTCCGCTTGTTTCCGCTGCTAATACTTCTTGTCTCATCATCCTTCGTGATCACGACTGAGACGCGCGGCCAGCAAAACTCAAATCTGCGTTTTGCAGTCTCCTTTGCTGCAGCCCACAGCAACAGCCCACTTGATGGCAGAGTCCTTTTGTTGATTTCAAAGGACGGCGCGCGCGAACCGCGCTTTCAAATCAATGAAGATCTAAACACGCAACAGGTATTTGGCATTGATGTTGACGGTTTGCAACCCGGCGAAGAAGCTCTGGTTGATGCCGGTGCTTTTGGTTATCCGGTGAAAACTCTATCTGACTTTAAGGCTGGTGAATACTGGATACAGGCCGTGCTTCACCGATATGAAACGTTCAAGCGTTCCGATGGCCACACCGTAAAATTGCCGATGGACCGCGGCGAAGGTCAGCAGTGGAGTCGTGCACCAGGGAATCTGTATAGCACGCCTCAGAAGATCACGGTCCGCACGGGTGACGATCGCACGATCAAGATCACGCTCGACAAAGTGATTCCGCCGATTGAGCCACCGAAGGACACGAAATACATCAAGCACGTGAAAATGGAGAGCAAGCTCCTTTCGAAGTTCTGGGGCCGGCCCATGCATCTAGGCGCCAACGTTTTACTGCCTCAAGGCTTCGACACACATCCAAATGCTCGCTACCCTCTGGTGATTTTTCACGGCCACTTCCCTGCCACGTTTGGCGGCTTCCGTGAAACGCCTCCCGATCCCAATCTGAAACCGGAATACAGCGATCGCTTCAAGATACAGGGCTACAACAAAATAGTGCAGGAACGCGCCTACAAGTTTTATCAGGAATGGACCGGGCCTAATTTCCCGCGCATGATCATCATCGAGATTCAACACGCCAATCCTTACTACGACGATTCCTACGCCGTAAACTCGGCCAATCTCGGGCCTTATGGCGATGCGATCACCTACGAGCTGGTTCCCTATATTGAGAAGATGTTTCGCGGCATCGGTAAGGGTTGGGCGCGCTTCATGTATGGCGGTTCCACCGGCGGTTGGGAGGCACTCGCGGCGCAAATCTTTTACCCGGATGAATACAACGGCGCCTGGGGCGCATGTCCTGACCCGATAGATTTCCGCGCTTATACGGTGGTGAATATTTACGAACACGACAACGCCTATTATCCGGATGCACCGTGGAAGAACTTACGACGACCGGGAAAACGCAACTACCTGGGCGAGCTCGCCGCTACGGTCGAAGACATGAATCACATGGAACTGGCGCTCGGTACGCACAGCCGTTCAGGAGGTCAGTTCGACATTTGGGAAGCCGTTTATTCACCGGTGGGCAAGGATGGCTACCCCAAACCAATCTGGGACAAGCTGACCGGCAAGATCGATCGTTCCGTGGCTGAGTACTGGCGCGAGCATTACGACCTCGGCCACATTCTTGAGCGTGATTGGAAGAAACTTGGACGGAAGCTGGAAGGTAAGCTTCATATCTACGTCGGCGAAGCCGATAACTTCTACCTCAACAACGCTGTCTACCTGGTGGAGAATTTTCTTAAGAGCACGAAGAATCCGCATTACGGCGGAGAAGTGGATTACGAGCCCCGCGCAGAGCATTGCTGGAACGGCGACCACACGCTGCCGAATGCGATTTCGCGTTTGCGTTATCATCAATTCTACGCGCCCAAGATCGTCGCACGCATTATGAAGAGCGCACCGCCGGGAGCGGATCTTACCAGCTGGCGTTATTAATAATGGACAGCTGTCGATTTCTACCGCGCGTATAATCGCTATCGGAGGTGAACATGAATTACAAGGTGCTTCTACACGAGTCGGAGGAAGGATTCAGCGTCTCATGTCCTGGATTACCAGGCTGCTGGTCGCAAGGGGCTACTGAGGAAGAAGCGCTCCGGAATATTCAGAACGCAATCACTGAACATCTCGCGGCAGTGGAAGAACTCGTTAAAGGTCAGAATGTTCGCGAAGTGAGGATTGCAATGTCAACCACCTCGATGCTGTTAGAGCTTTAGAGAAGGCTGGATTGCACATTGTCAGGCAGGGAAAGCATATCGTTATGTCCGACGGAACTCGTATACTCACAATCCCGCTTCACAATCCTGTTAATGCCTTTACGATGGGTGGCATAGCTCGTGATGCCGGTCTTACGGTTGACCAGTTCAAAAAGCTTCTTTAACCACCGCCATCGACAAACTTATCCAGTTGAGGGTTCATTGAAGAATCTTGAACAGCGCATCGCGGACGCACTTCGCGAGGAAGTTTCGCTGGCACCTTATGACCCAGACTGGCCGAAGTTGTTTGCCGCTGAAGCAGAGTTTCTCTGGAACACCCTGCCGAACATGATCGTCAAAAGGATCGAGCACTTTGGCAGCACCGCTGTGCCCGGTCTCGCCGCCAAGCCCATCATCGACCTGCTGGTTGAAGTTAGCAGCCTCGACGACACGACGAAGGAGGTCGTACCTTTGTTGGAATCCCACGGCTATGATTACTTTTGGCGCACTGACGTAAAGGTCCCCTACCCTTTCTTCATCAAGCGCGACCAAACCGGCAAACGTACTCATCACATTCATATGGTCGAAGCGGATTCAAAGGGGTGGGACAGGCTTTACTTTAGAGACTACTTACGGAGCTTTCCTGATGAAGCGCGGCATTACGAAACTCTAAAGCGAGCGCTTGCCGAGAAACACCCAAACGATAGGCAGGGCTACACTGACGGCAAGAGCGAGTTTATCGTCGCGGTAACTGAAAAAGCGAAACACTACTTTTGCGGCCCTCGTAGTTGAGTGCGCCTGTTTGGAGTGCGCCGGCCAGGCGGCGCTTTGGTCCAACCTCAAAACACCTCGCTGATTTCTCACGAAGCGGAGCGGCGCCAGGGCGCCGCGGGCCAAAGCGGCGCCGGGCCGCCGCTCCAAGGAGGCACCTATAACGGATAGCATCAAGATTTCACCGCCAGCTCAGGGGAAAAATAAAGGGGCGTGCCTCTTTCGTAGGAAAGAGGACACGCCCATGTATTCGGTGACGCCGCATCCGCAAACTAACAGTTTGCGTTACGATTAACTTCCAGCTGCATTGCCGCGCAGGTGTTTATCAAGGAAGTCGAGAATCGCTTTACTCGCGCGAATCTCGTTGACCTTCTTCGTGAACCCGTGGCCTTCGTTATCGAAGACAACATATTCGACAGGAACATTGTTCTTTTTGACTGCTTCGACGATCTCATCAGACTCCGGCAGGATCACGCGAGGATCGTTCTTGCCCTGGAGAACAATGAGCGGCCGGCGAATCTTGTCTGCGTGGAAAAGCGGAGAAGCCGCTTTCAACATCTCCAGTTCGGTGGTCGGATCACCAATTTCCTTGTACAAAGACTTGCGGAACGATTCCCAGTAAGGCGGAATCGCCTGCAACGTACGCACCCAGTTAGACACGCCGAAGATATCCACGCCCACGGCAAACTCTTCGGGTTTGAAAGCAAGCGCCGCCAGCACCATATAACCGCCGTAGCTGCCGCCCATGATGCCAATCTTCTGCTCATCAACCCAGCCCAGCGATTTTAGATACTTCTTGGCCTCGACCACGTCCCAGAGCGGTTCGCGTCCATGCTTACGATCGTCCGCGGTAAAGAATGTCTTGCCATAACCTGACGACCCGCGATTGTTGACATCCAAAACCGCATACCCGTGGTTCACCAAAAACTGCACCTGCGCCTTATAACCACGCCGGGCCTGTCCGCCCGGGCCGCCATGGACCAGCACAATCGCCGGCACTTTACTGGCAGCACTAGCCTGATGAGGCTTGTAAAGGATCGCCGGCACTTCCATTCCATCAAACGACTTGTATCGAATGTTTTCGGCTTCAACCAGATCGTCAGCGTTGATTTCCGGGTTAAGACTGTTCGTCAGCTTCGCGAACTTTTTGGTAGCCAGGTCATAGACGTAGAGATTCGCGGGCGCACGGTCGCCATTGAGGTAAAAAGCCATTCGCGTTTCACTCGGCGAGATGTTCACGCCGGTGATATCACCG
This sequence comes from Pyrinomonadaceae bacterium, assembly GCA_035630655.1. Taxonomy (GTDB): domain Bacteria; phylum Acidobacteriota; class Blastocatellia; order Pyrinomonadales; family Pyrinomonadaceae; genus PSRF01. Next base: position 8,771 of record DASQKG010000096.1, on the reverse strand, counting down.
CCGGGCAACTTCGGCAGCGGCACGAGTTTGCCGGTAGATGTATCGTGAATTCTGATGACCGTGCGCGCGTCCTGATTGACGATCGTGACGCGATACTTTCCATTGCGTGAAAAATAGCTGGCCACAATATCCCACGGTTCCTTTTCGACAACCTCAGACTTACCGCTCGCAAGTTCGTATCGTTTGAGATAAGCAAACTCGTTGCCCTCATCTGTCGTGTAGTAAAGGTAACGCGACGCCGGGTCAAACGATTGGGCATTGAAACTGACCTCGCCGGTGTGCGGCGTGATCTTCTTCATTTCTTTCGCACGCTTGTCGTAAAGAAAAATGTCGGAGTCGGTAGTTGAATCGCCGGGCTTCGAGAAAGCGAGGTAACGCCTGTCGTTTGAAATGTCGGCGAAGTCGTAGCCGTTTTCATCCTTGAAGACCAGGGCCGACTTCATATCGGCGACCGTCATCTCGAAGACGTCGAAATATTTCGCGTCACGCTCATTGGTCGAATAGAAAAACGATTTACGGTCCTGGCTCCAACCAAGAAAGTTGGCCTTGGTTTTCTCACCGGGCGTCAGGTCGCGCTCGCTGCCATCGAGCTCACGCAGATAGAGATGACTGTTTTCGTTACCGCCGCGATCGAACGTGTAGAGAAAGCGAGCGTCATTCGGGAAATAAGAGATCGCGAAGGTGCTTTCCTTCGTTGAGCTGGTCAACTGCTTTGGCTCGCCGCCGCTCACTGGAATTGTGTAGACATTGAAGATTCCGGTCTTGTTGTTGTGAAAAAGTATCTCTTTTTCATCGGCCGAAAATGACGAGCCGCCTATACGGACGGTTTCCATAAACTGCTCAATCGTGTATTGCCGAACACTGCGAGCAGCCGTTGTTTTCGAGGGCTTTGTAGCAGCGGCTTTCTGGGCCACGGCCGCTCGTGAAAAGACGCCGAGCACGACCAAGGCGGCGATTGCAATCAGGGTTGTCCTCTTAATGGACGTTCTTTCAGGGAGTGTTTTTGAGTTCATAGACTTTCCTTTGTGATGGTTTGTGGCCGTCTGGCCGCGTCAAGCTTTTCGCCAAGTGCCTAAAACGTATCATGCGCGGCGCAGGTTTCAAAAAAGTTTACCGGCGGAACAAGCAACTCCTTGGAGCAGTGCGGCGGCCTGACGGCCTCTTGCGCTTGCTCCCAGGCTGCAACGTCCACTTTTGGTTTCCTGTCTTTTGGGTTAGCTTACGTCACACAAATTTAGACTGACTTGCTCGGAGGAAACATGAAACGGAACGCATCGGCCGTTTGGAACGGCGGTCTGAAGGACGGCAAGGGAACTATTTCTACCGATAGTGGAGTTCTTTCCAATACTCAGTATTCGTTCGGCACTCGTTTTGAAGACGGCGTCGGAACCAATCCGGAGGAACTGATCGCGGCGGCCCACGCAGGGTGTTTCTCGATGGCGCTGTCAGGCCAACTCGGGCAGGCGGGCCTCACGGCCGACAGCATTCAAACGACTGCCAGCGTGAAGCTCGAGAAGACGGATGCCGGTTTTGCGATCACTTCCGTGCATTTGGATGTGAAGGCAAAGGTGCCCGGCGCAGATCAGGAAGCGTTTGAAAAAGCTGCCAATAATGCCAAAACTGGATGCCCGGTTTCGAAAGTCCTGAAGGCTGAGATTACGATGGACGCTACGCTGGAAGCGTGAAGAGATTCGGCGTAACCACCACTCTTTTCGTGTCACTTAGTGTGATTCGTGGATCGTTCCCAGCTTCAGTTAAAGAATGATCCACGAAACACACGAAATGACACGAAAGAGCGCTCCGCATAGTCTTCCCTGCCTCCTACCTCCTCTCTCCTGTCTGCTGCATCCTGCATCCTGCATCCAGCATGTATAATCCCAATCACATTCAACCCTTGCGCGTACGTCGCACTTCGAAAGGAATCTCATGAGAATCTTATACACAACGCGGAATAGTCTTCTGGCTGGGCCGGCAATTCCTCTGTGGGTTATTCTTCCAATGGCAACTGTTTGCCTCGCTGCGGGAATCGTGTGGTCCAGCACGGGTGAGGCAACCGCGCAAGCAATTCCTTCTCGCATCGGAGTGATCGATTTCCAAAAAATCCTGACCGAGTCAGCGTCCGGGAAAGCTTCGGTTGCAAGATTAACTGGTCTTCAGCGAGACCGTCTTACCAAGGCAAAACAAATGAACGACGAGTTGAAAAGGGTGGAAACTAGTCTGAACAACCCCGCGCTTAGTCCGGCCCAGCGAAACACTATCGGACAACAAATGACGGAAAAGCAGGTTGCCATTAAACGCTTCGCTGAAGATGCCGAGAAGGAAATCGGCTCAGCGCGCGTACGCGAACTTCAAACTCTCCAGGAGAGACTCAGGCCCGTGATTGAGTCAATGGGTAAGGAGATGGGAATGGCGGCGCTTTTTGATAAGCAGGAGTCCGGGATAATTTATTCCAACGTTGCGATCGACATCACCAACACTGTGATTGTTCGGTTCAACGCGGCTCCCGCGCCGGCTCCAAGACCCTAGGCCTCAGCTGAAACATCTGGCGGGGCCGAAGCCGAGCGCGGTATGATTGGCGCGCTTCGTTAACACCTCAGGAACTCACAGTATGAAGACCGCCTCTCGCATTATCGTTGTCGTTACCTTTCTCAATCTGGTTGTTGCAATTTGTTTTGCTCAAACTGAGACCAAGGATGCTTCCGCATCGATCTCCGGCCGCATAACCATTGCGGGAAAAGCTGCCGCCGATATCAGTGTCACAGCTTCGATCGCCACTGCCTACGACAGGCGCAGCATAGCGAAAGCTACTACCGATGAAGAAGGCAACTATCGATTAACCGGACTTTCCGCGGGACGTATCTACGTCATGCCGGTAGCAAAAGCGTATGCCATTTCTTCACGGGGCCACTCTCCTGGACAAGCAGGTCGAACGATAAACCTACTTGCCGGCGAAGAGATCACGAAAATTGATTTCGCTTTAAGTCCTGGCGGAGTCATTACCGGTCGTATCACCGACGCGGATGGAAGTCCAATCATCGGTGAACCAATCACTCTGCTTCCGTTCGGTCCTCAAGATACATTCATCCTGACGAGCTTTGGAGGGCAAAGAAATCACACGGACGACCGGGGCATCTATAGGACATACGGAATAGCGCCAGGAAAATATAAGGTTAGTGTAGGCCAGGCTACATCTCAGGGAGTCAACATGATGCATAGAGGTAGCCGGTACATACAGACGTTTTATCCCGGCGTGCAGGATGAATCGCAGGCGACAGTGGTAGAGGTGAAAGAAGGCGGAGAGGTAAAAGATGTCGACATTCAGACGCGCAAAGGGTCTCAAGGATTCAAGGTCAGCGGACGTGTCGTGGATTCAACAACAGGACAACCAGTGCCTAAGGCTTATGTCGGCTATGGGCTGGTAGAAGAGCCGAAAAAGGGCAGCGGTATGATGAATTTCGCCAGCAGCCCAACTGACGCCAACGGCAAGTTTAGTCTGGAAGGACTCGGGCCCGGTCAATATACAGCTTTTACTCTGGGCGTGGGACCTGAGAATACCTCCTACAGTGAACCGTCCGGTTTTGAAATCATCGACGGAGATGTGAGTGGGGTTGAGGTCAAGGTCAGTAAGGGGGCGACGATCAGCGGGATCGCGGTGGTTGAGAACAATGTCGATCCTGCGGTTACCGCGGTCCTGTCCACCATTAACCTCCATGCCTATGCAGAGCGTAAGCCGGGAAGTGCCCCGTCATTCGCCCACGCAAGAATCAACGCTGATGGTACCTTCAAATTCTCCGGTCTGGCCCCAGGCAAGATCCGCCTTGTGGTACAGGAGTATCCCACACCACCGAAAGGCTTAAGCTTCTTGCGAGTAGAGGTTAACGGCGTCGATCAGCGCGAAGGCATAGACGTGACCGCTGGGGCAGAAATCCGCGATGTACGTTTGGTTTTCTCTCACGGCGGGGGAAGCCTGCGCGGTACTGTCAAAGTCGTAGGGGGAACGTTGCCCGAAGGCGCAATGTTTTGGGCACAGCTCTCGGGGAGACCAGACAGCATGCGTCCCTTCAGGCGTCATATCGAAGTTGATTCCCGCGGCCGCTTCAGCTCGGAGAATATTCCGCCCGGCACTTACGAACTAACTTTGAACGTAGCCGTCAACCAACAGCAAGCGCCAGGGTTCCCACCTGTGAAGCAAACGATCACCATCACGCACGGCGTTGAGACTGAGGTAATTCTGGAAGTAAACCTGACGGGCCGGAAAGAGGGCTCGAATTGAGCCGGCGCTGCGTACACATTGCAAACTGTTCTGGCGTGATCCAGATAAGCAATTTGTCTTTAGCTCTCGTTTTCTTGTGCGCCTGTCTAATCCACGCGCCCGGGCAAACGCCGCCCAAGCCGTCGCCGACTCCTGCAGCCACGCCGGTTAAATCTCCGAGCGAAAAACCGAATGCACCTTCAACCATTCCAACCGGAACCGTAAAGGGCCGCGTTGTCGCCGATGACGGTCGTGTGCTTTCCAACACTACCGTCATCGCGCGAGCGGTGAGCGGCACAGCGGCGATCAAAACATCTCGAGTCGATGAAGAAGGACGCTTCGCTTTGGAGGAGCTGCCCGCCGCCGTTTACCTGGTCAACGCCACAGCGCCAGGCTACGTGGACGAGTCGATCGCGATCGGCGATCCAGAGCAATGGCCTAGATATCTGATCGGATCGCAGTTGCGAATCAGGCTCATCAAAGGTGGCGTGATTACTGGTCGGGTGACCAACTCCAAGGGACAGCCAATGGTCGGAATTCCGGTTCGCGCTACAGCTCTGACTGGGCCGGCGTTTTTCATGAATCTTCAAGGAATCATGGGAATGGCAGAAACCGATGATCGTGGCATCTACAGAGTCTACGGGCTTGCGCCTGGGCAATACTCAGTAGAAACCGGCGGAGGAGGACCGTTTGCCTCGAGTGGCCTCGAACGCGACGTTCCTACCTACTACCCTTCCTCCAATTACGAGACCGCGGTTCCAGTCACGGTGCGAGCAGGCGAGGAAGCGGCCGGAATAGATATCCGCTATAAGGAGATAGCAGGTCACTCGGTCAGCGGCACGCTAAGCGGAAAAGGCGACGTTTCAGCAGCCCAGGCCATCAACGTGATCCTGACTCATGCCGGGACCACCAGTCTGGTGGCGATGGCTATGGTTTCACCGACCGAACAGGTGCGTAGCTTCAATTTCGATGGTATGGCAGATGGCGAATACGACGTGTCTGCAGTCTTCGTGACGAATCTGAGTGAAACCATGTCGGCGGGTTCTCGACGAGTGACGGTAAGAGGCGGTGACGTCACCGGCATCGATCTCGCTATAGTTCCACTTGCCTCAATTGCCGGAACGATAGGGCTCGATCCAATCGCTCCTGAGGCCAAATGTGATAAGCGCGGTTCGGAATCCATAGAGATACTGATCCAAACGCTGCGCGATGATTCAATCAAAAGCAGTGCTAAGTTGCTGGCGACAATGTTCAGTGCTTTTAGTTCAAGCCTCAGCCTTAAGGGTGACTTCAGCATTCGTAACCTGCAACCCGGAAGATTTCGATTGGCATTTAAACTTCCAACCGATGCCTGGTACGTTCGTGCCATCAATTTACCAACTCCACGAGCCGCCCAATCGGATGTTAGTGCCGCGGATCGAATCGCAGTCTCTGGCCAGGGGCGCGCCGCTGGTCCTCTTCCAAAAAAAATCTGGCCTGGAACCCTGACGATCAAGTCAGGAGAAAGTGTTACCGGGGTCTCTATTCTGGTGGGCCAGGATGCTGCCGGATTGCGGGGAAACCTTTCCACTACTCCGGACGGAAGCGCCATCACTCCGGGCCTGCGCGTTCATCTGGTGCCGGCAGAACGTGACGAGGCCGCTAACGTTCTGCGCTATTTCGAAGCGGCGGTTGAAAGCAACGGGAGCTTTGCATTTACGAATATTGCTCCCGGCCGCTACTTCATAATCCCCCGACCCGAAACGCCGGTAACGAGCGAACGAGTTTCACGTCCCGTAGCTTTCGATTTCACTGCCAGGGCCACGCTTCGACGCGAAGCAGAAACATTGAATAATACTGTCGAGTTGAAGCCCTGTCAGCGCGTGGTTGATTTAGTGTTGAAGCGTCCTTGAATAAGTCATAGTCAACGCGAGCGCGCAGTTTCGCTATCCAGTCACAGAACCCAGCGCGGTAGCGCGGGATGTTGCAGGCGGAAAGCATTACCAAGGCTTAGTTGTCTTTGTGTTGAGTAGTGGAAGGGATCCCGCGCTACCGCGCTGGGTTCTGTAATCGATTGTCTGAAATCAAACTGAATCATACTGAGATGGAAATCGTAATAGATCACCTGACGATGGCTGAACTTGAAGCCGGCCTGGACCACGTCCGCCAGGCGCCAAAGGATGAAGGCGTTCTCGAGTTGATTGTCCGACGACCCCGTATTGAGGAGCGAGAAGTTTTGGAGGAAGGTCAGCTTGATCCGTGGGAGGGGTTAATAGGGGACAATTGGAAAAGTCGCAGCAACTCTCGCACACCCGATGGCTCGGCGCATCCGGAAATGCAGCTCAATATCATGAATGCACGCGTCACCGCGCTTGTCGCGCGGCAAAGAGATCGCTGGCAACTGGCGGGTGACCAGCTATATATCGATATGGACCTGAGCGATGAAAACTTGCCGGCAGGGACTCAATTAGCACTGGGCTCGGCCGTGATCGAAGTTACTCCACAACCTCACACGGGTTGCAAGAAATTCGTTTCGCGGTTCGGAATTGATGCCATGAAGTTTGTTAACTCAACCGTGGGGAAAGAGCTTCGCTTGCGTGGCATCAACGCGAAGGTCGTGCAACGGGGGCTAATTCGCGTGGGGGATACTGCGAGAAAAATCCACGCGGCGTAGGAGGCGTTCAGCGTAAGAGGCGTATAGAGTACAACCTTCAGGTTGCCGGTATCCCAACCACGTACACTAGCTTAAACCGGAACCCGCAAGCTAAAGCTTGTACTCTATACGCCTGTTATTGTCGCTTGAGAAATAAATCCTGAATTTCATTAAACGGGGCTGCATCGTCAAACGTTTCAAACGTCCCTGTTTCCTTGATGCTCTTCGCAGCACGCATAAACGCCCCCCAGGCTACGCGCGCCAGCGCTCCACCGACGGAAATCCGCCGCACGCCAAGATCGGCCAGGCGCGAAACAGAGAGATCAGCATTTGAGCTGGACACCAGAACGTTCACCGGTTTTGGAGAAACGGCTTTAACGATCGCCTCGATGTCCTTTGGCTCAGACGCGCCAGGAGCGTAGAGGCAATCGGCCCCAGCCTCCGCATACGCAACCAATCGCTCGATTGCTACCCGCGCAGGATCAGCGTGTCCAACCAGCCACGCTTCACAACGGCCGGTAAGCACAACCGGAACCTTCGAGTTGTCCACCGCGGCACGCGCAGCCTTGATGCGTTCAACCGCCAGACTAAAATCGTAGAGAGGTTTCGCGTCGTCACCCGTAGAATCTTCAATCGATAGACCAGCAACACCGGTGACAATACAGAGCGCAACGCTGGTCGCCACTCCTTCCGGTTCGTCCGCGTATCCGTTCTGGAAATCGGCGTTAACCGGTAGCGTCGTCGCTTCCGCGACTTCGCCGATATGCTGCAGCATCATGCCGCGCGAAACCGCTGTAACCGAATCGGGAAGCGCGCGAGAAAATGCAAAGCCCGCCGAGGTAGTGGCCACTGCCTCAAATCCCAGTCGCTCGAGATAGACGGCCGTGCCTGCATCCCAGGGGTTCGGAAGCACAAAACATCCTGACTCGTGCATCGCAGTATATTTAGCAATCGCTGAAGATTGTTTTTGGCTCGCGTTCATGGTGGTATCGTACTCTCAAGCCTCAGGAGAGGCGAGCAATGCGCATGGAAATCTGTTTTACCACCTTAGGATCCGTTTAGAGGGCGCACTTGTCCGCTGCCGGGGTTGCAGAAGTGCACCATCTAAACGGCGGATCTTGACTTTCTCTAATCCAACTCGCGCCAGGTATGAAATGAAGATTTCATTCTTTAAATCGCCGGCTGAATTTCGTAACTGGCTCAAGAAGCATCACGCCGGCGAGCACGAGCTGTGGGTAGGCTTCTACAAGAAAGATTCGGGTAAGCCTAGTATCACCTGGCCGCAGTCAGTCGATGAAGCACTGTGCTTTGGCTGGATTGACGGACTAAGAAAGAGCATTGACGACGTTAGCTACATGATTCGTTTTACTCCTCGCAAACCCACGAGCACCTGGAGCGCGGTCAACATCAGACGCGTTGCCGAGCTCAAGGAGAAGGGCTTGATGCGGCCCGCGGGACTCAAGGCATTTGAGCTGCGCAGGGAATACCGCTCAGGCATTTATTCCTACGAACAGCGCAGCGTTGAGCTGCCCGATCCCTATCGGAAACAACTGAAGAAACACAAGGCAGCGTGGAAATTCTTCGAGGCGCAAACAGCGTCTTACCGGAAAGCTGTGAACTGGTGGATACTCGGCGCCAAAAGAGAAGAGACGCGACAAAAACGGCTGGCAGAGTTGATCGAACATTCAACAAACGAACACCTCATCCCGGGGTACGTGCGAACCAAGAAATAAAACTGATTCGACGCCGAGTTGTCTTTATCTCCCCCCAGTGTGTGCGGTTAGCAAGAGCTATCTTCCACGAAATCACACGAAACACACTAATTTCTTTTCGTGTTGATTCGTGTGTTTCGTGGATCGTTGCCGTCAGTAAAAATCGGGGCATCAC
>DASQKG010000095.1:0-6342 GCA_035630655.1 Pyrinomonadaceae bacterium | reverse complement strand
CAGCGAAGGCCTCGATCGCGCCAGCGCCTCCGGCCAGCGCAACCTGCCCTATCTTGCCGCGCAGGCCACCACCTTTGGCTTGCCGCGCGACGCCGCCCTTGCCGCCATCACCCTCATTCCCGCCCGACTGCACGGCGCCGGTGACAAGCTGGGCTCCATCGAACCCGGCAAAGACGCCTCCCTCTTCGCCGCCACCGGCGATATTTTCGACATTCGTTCCGAAGTGAAACACCTTTGGATTTCCGGCGTCGAACAATCGCTCGCCACGCGCCATACGCGGCTCGCGGAACGCTACAAGGCGAGACCGAAGGCGAAGTAAGTTTGCTCACTCCCCGAAGGTCGAAGGGTAAGGAAATGCCGCCTCGCATGACCTCATTATTCCTGGCGGATTAGCTCTCGAAGACGTTTGGTTTCTTCAGTGATTCGACTTCGGTAACTGTGGTCGAAAAGATACAAGTCGGTTTCCAAGTCAGCGAGTTCGGCGCCGATGCGCGCAAACACTAAGGGGTCACTAAATAAGTTCGCATCGCCAAGCAATCTGGCAATGTTTCCAACGCAATTTCCGGATCAGAAGTATCGACCTCTGCCATTGCCTGACAAAGAATCAGGTGTAGCCGGTCAACCGCCGATGCTAAGTGGTATAGACGCTCGGAATCCGTCATGATAAACGAAAATCACTACGCTTATCTCAAGCCATTTTAGAAATAAACTCCGATCATATATGTTATGAACTTCGCCGGGTTGACGTCCGTGTGCTCTCGCCAAGAGCAAGTAGAGGCGGTCAAGTGCCACAGGGCCGCATCGAAGAGATACGAAACTCTCGCTTTCCTCCGCGGGGCTGGCCATTCCAAACTCGCATTTGTCGGGATGTCATATTTACGTTTAGTCGGCCTTGGCGAAGAGATTGATAAAGAGTCCCCGATACCAAAACTTCTGGCCGTCCCTAGCAACCAACGTGACGTAAATCGGGCTGCCGTCTTTCGTATAGACTTGCTGGAGCGTGCTGGTGATATCGAGAATAAGAGTCGTCTTGTCCTCTCCTTCGTAAGACGCCGCCACCTCGCCGGCGTATTCAGGAGAATTCGGAATTTCCGCTGTCAGTTGCGAGTCATCGACCAGTCCGATGAACACCCGCAACTTTATGGGATCACCCACCTTGACATTCTGCACCCCCACACCGGACACACGAAGGACCGCCCGTGTTAGTTTGTCTTTCTGGAACGGTCCAGGCGGACGTTTTTGGTCCTCTGCCTTCTCAAGTCCCTCTTTCGAATTCCCCTTCTCTCCATAACGAACATCGTAGAGATTTACGCTCTGTTCTCCACGGAGGCTCTGTTGCATTTCAAGCTGGAGATCGGGACCCCGCTGCGTAGTTAGCAGATACATCAATTTGGCCAAGGCTGCCTCCGGCGTCATGTCCAGTCCGCTAATGACCCCACGTTCCTGCAAGCCGCTACTAGCCGCGTAGAGCCCCATTTCGACCATGCCTTGTGTACACTGCGTTACATTGATGATCGTTTTATCCTTCGTGCCTTCCGCAACCGCGTCGAGAAAAGCTCTGTTGTCCGGTGCATTACCTGAGCCGAATCCTCGAAAGACAATACCTTTGACCCCATCCAACCTTAGAATTGCCTTCAAGTCGCTAGGCCGGAGACCAGGGTAAACGCTGATGTCGAGAATGCCTTCCATCAATCTTGTATGAGCCCGCATTCTATGCCGGCTGTTATCGGCTGGGGGCCGGACAAACTCAGTGTTGATCGTAATGTGTTCCCCAATTTCACCGAGGTGCTGGCAATTGGGTGTATCAAATCCCGCCCAGGACGTAGAACTGACTTTTCGTGTCCGGTTTCCCCTCAATACGCGATCCGCAAAGCAGATGATCACCTCTGGAACGAGAGGCAGTCCGGTCGCCCGGTAGCCAGCGATGTAGAGCGCGTTGATCAAGTTTTGTTTGGCATCGGTTCGTGCCGCGAAAATTGGGAGTTGCGAGCCAGTAATTACCACCGGCTTGGCGAGGTTTTCCAACAGGAAAGACAACGCCGACGCCGTGTAGGCCATGGTGTCGGTCCCGTGAAGAATGACAAACCCATCGAACGCTGCGTAGTTGGCCTCTACTGCCGCCGCCATCGCCAGCCAATGTTTTGCCTCAACATTGGATGAATCCAGCGGTTTGATTGTGCCATCTGTTTCAAGTTCTTCGTCGCTAAACTGCGAGGGCTCAACCGGCTTGATGCCGATCACATCAAACGCAATGCCGGTTTTCCCGATTCCCTCAATTTGCTTTTCGAAATCATCCTTCTGTGCTGGCCGGAGAGGACTTAGTAGGTTGCCTTCTACCGAGTGCACGGAACCGATCGTGCCTCCAGTGTAAATAATCAAAATGTTGGTTCGTGGATCACCGTTTTGGGTCGTTTTCATATTTTATTTCTCTTTTTTTGGCTTTGATGGCGACCTCTTTTCAATCGACGCGCCGTTGTTAGGTAGGTTGGTGTTGCTCTTTGAATCCCGCCTGTCTTCAGAGTCATCACTTTGGATCTTTGGGAAATTTGGCTAGCGGTTCGCCCACTTCGCCGACGTAATTGTCAATGAGCAGCCGCTTCACTTCAGCTGCACGATCACTTCCGCTGCTTCTCCTTTTCGCGCTCACTCGCGCCAAAGCCCAGCTCAGCTTTGCATGGGCGCACGGCGTCGTCATATTTCCCGTAGTAATCGCGCCAGCACTCACAGCGTCAGTATGCGTCTCGTATGAAGACGCAAGTGTCGTCTCTGGTTGGGGAAACGGGCTGGTGATCGCCACGGGCTTTCCCAATTCCTTACCTCGTTTGAAAACTGGCAAATATGAATACTTGCCCCGCGTTGGAACCGTGCCGGCGCCATACGACTCGATTACCAGGCCCGTTACATCTTCTCGCTCGAGAGTGTCAACGATGGCTCCAGGCGGCGAACCGGGCAAGACACGAGCTGGCAGAACGCCATCCACGAAGTCGGGCCTGTAACCTTTCACATCATACCGTCCCATGGCTTGGATTGGCCTTATGTACGGAGTAAACAAGATATTTCGTGCAATAAGCGCAACATTTGGATAGGCAGGTGAAAAAAACGCATCAAAATCATTCTCGCTTCGCTTCTGTGCCCGGTTACCTCTGAATACCATCGTGTTAAAGGCAACTACAACCTCAGCAAACTGTTTATCATCAGCTGCAACACGGACCGCTCGAACAAGGTTGATTCGCGCATCGCCGTGGTGAACATCGGGTTCCGTTTGAGCTCCAGTCATAACGATTGGAAAGTTCAGCTTCGGGCCGAACGCGAGAGACAACGCCACGGCCGTGGAACTCATGGTGTCAGTTCCATGCGCGACAACGAAGCCACGGAATTCATCGCGGCGCTCGAAAATCGACTCCGCAATTCTCTTCCAATCGCTCGGAACAGCATTTGAGCTGTCTATTGGCGATTCGAAAGGCACGTATTCAATTTCGGCATACTCTTCAATGTCTGGAGCGAGTTCGATAAACCCTTTTCGGCTGTACTTCGCTGGCACAAGGTCGCCCTTCGCATTGCGTTTCATGCCAATGGTGCCACCAGTGTAAATAATGCAGATTTTTGGCTTTTTGCGATTGGACATAGATAAGGTCAAAGATTCATAGGGGGTCAACTCCATAGACAATCGGGCCATTCGAATCCTGAATTTTGGCGCGCTTGCCAAGATTTTCGAGGGCACCGTTAAAATATCCTTCAATCAGCTTTGCAAAGATGTTTAGGTCGTTTTGGCTACGGAGAGCATCTTTTGGAGGACTGAGCAGAATCGTGCCTGCATGGGCGTTGAATTCAGGTTTGCCAAATCCCATTTCAGCATCCCATTCGCATAGGTACTCGATTTTCTCCGGAGTCGAAATTGCTGAGCAATTGTCCTTTTCTATCGCCTCAAAGTTGGCCTTTAGCTGAGCAGCAAAACCTCGTCCTCCAAGCACTCCCCCCGAGTATAACATTTGGTCGAAGAACTGTTCCCGTGACGTCGTTGGCAACTCGTTGTCGAGAAAATAACTCTTCATTCCTTTGAGAATCGAAATGAGTGTGGGTATGCGAAGTGATATGTTTGGAGTCAAATCACGCGGATTTTTGATTATGCCAGTGCTCGGGTCGGTCACCATCAACGTGTGATCAGAATTTATCGCTGGTTCGGCCTTCACGCCTGTGAGTGCGCCCCAGCAGTCAGCGGCGCTCAATCCCGGACAACAAGCTTGAGCTATGTCCACCAAACTCACGTGAAAGGGAGCAACGGTGTAAGAGGATGTATCGGACTGAAGTCTGTAGAGTTCATCCATCTCTAAAAAGGGGTCCTCGTAAACTGTCGGTATCCTCTTGAATCCAAGATTCTTGCCATATTCGGTGATAAGTTCGTTCACGAGGGAAGCCATTTCATTAACCCCGACCAGCACTTTCCGATCAACCGACTTTAGCAATGGCCCCTGCACGCGCGTTAGAACAGGGGCTGCCCGTTCGAACGCTGGCCAAAGCGGACGGTGGAGTTCCAGGGTTTTGAAAATGCTTGATAGATGCAGTTTCATGCCCAAAAAACTTTCAGAACTGGCAGTAAACGGGCACACGACGACGCTCGAAAGCATCCCGGTTACGAACCGTGCTATGGCGTTATCGCCAGCAGGACAATCTATGAGAAGATAGTCCAACGCGAATTGATCTTGCAGCTCTTTGATCAAATGCTCGTGGAGAAAGACGGCGGGTTGGTATTGGGGGTCATTCGCCTGCGCCTGAATCACAGGATCAAAGAAGCCATCAGGCCAGCTTGCCGGGGGAAGCGGCAACAACTGCTCTCTCGGCTTCGTGAGAACGTAATAAAGTATGCCGGAATCCGCTGCGGGCGCGGCTACCACATTCCGGGGCTCCAATCGAACAGTACTGACAAAATCTGCGAATCGTACGCCTCCAGATCCGCCTGGCGAACTGCTTAATTCCAGGATTAAGGAATGCAGGTCTCTTTTTTCTGTCGTCGCGCCATGCTGAAATTGAATCTCACTGAGTTGATAGGGCTTCTGCGTTGGTAAATTCTCAAAGCTATGGGCCAGTTTTTCTAGTTTTTTAGCGACTCCCGGTGCCTTGAGGTCCAGATCGACGAGGCAGACTCTTTTACCTGTTCTCGCAAGCAAGTCGGCAAGATAAATTGCCAGGAGAGTTCGTCCTACGCCGCCTTTGTATGAGTGGAAGGAGATAACTTTCACTTTCCGATTGTTTATTTTGAGGATTGAATCAGTTCGGGGAAAGGGTCCCTGTGACGTTAAAAGCGTCGAGAATATCCTTGTTTAGATTTCCGGCAGAGAACTGGATTCCAAGTGACGGTTCGCTGCATTTTTTCCCATCCGATATTCTGATTGCCGGCAGCCCCGAAAGTCTGGTCGTTACCCTGAAGACATCGCCCAGACCAATAGGAAGAAGGCTGCCGGTTTTTTTCGAGAGTTGAAACGCCGGTACCGGGGCGACCGGATTGGCAATCACTTTGCAGTTTTTAAAAGCGGCCTTGAAATCGTTGCTAGTAATGGTGCGGACTTTTTGAGCGCGCAGGAAAGTGTCATCCCAGCCGAAACTGAGTAAGCATACCTCGAGGATGATACGAGGGTTGAGTGTGGAACAGAGTCCCGGAGCGCGTTTAAGGGTGTACTTGTCCAGTTCGTCGTCGCAGGCTTGGGCGCGGAGTCCGCGGCGGACGCCGTCACAGCACGCCAAGTTCGCGTTGCCTGTGTCGAAATTGATGAATGCTGTCCCCATGGAGTCGATTGTGCGATAATGGTTGAAGGGTGATGTTGACGAAAGGATGGAGTTGGAAGCAAGCGGGAAGTTCTCAGGGCAGCAGCAGGAGCAGCAGGAAAGGGCACGAGGAGACAGGCCTGAATGGCGCTAAGATAGCGCGGTGGCCAGGGGTTTGCGGTACTTCTTTTGGTGAGGAATGATGACCATAATTTTGCGGGGTGCGGTGAGCAACGGATAGGGTGAATGCCGGCGCTTGATGGCGCGCGGTTCGTTGCGTGCCCGGCGCAGCGGGACGGGATCTCCGGCGATGAGCGTTTCCGGCAGCGCCAGATGGTTGACGCGGCGGCGCGGCCCTGTGCCGGGTCTCATCCAAGCCTGGGTGGTGGACAGAAGTGTGGCCGTACCTTTGAAACTCAAACGGTAAAGGCTCTCGCCACTGGCCTGCGCGCTTTGTTGCAGGAGAGTGCGGATGACGTTGTAGGCACATTGATACATGGCCACCATGCGCAGAGCCATGTCCGCGCTCTGGCAGGCGAGATGATTCATCCCGAGGCTGGTCTTGATGTCATCAAAGTTCAG
>DASQKG010000094.1:0-4686 GCA_035630655.1 Pyrinomonadaceae bacterium | reverse complement strand
TTGCGTCTTCTAAAAATGAATGCCTCTTTCCCAGGGTTGCCAAAGCGCAACCCTGGGCTGGAGCTAGCGAACGCTTTCAGCGTTATTCACTCGTACCTTCAGTTTTCACACACTCTCGATAGCGACCTGGTCGCCGTTAATCTACGAAGGCGATGGTTCAATGAAGCGTGAACAAATAGGAGTGTAAAAATCGATGCGCCGGTCGCGTAGAAAAGGCCAGTTCTGCCTTGTCTCCTCGATCTTGTCGAGGTCGCAATCAACCACCAACACTTCCTCTTTGTCGACAGACGCTTTGGCAATGATTCGTCCAAACGGATCTGCAACAAACGATTGTCCCCAAAACGTAAGCTTGCCTTCGCGGCCAACGCGATTCACCACCACTACATAAACGCCATTGGCGATCGCGTGTGCGCGTTGAATCGTCTCCCAGGCGGAATGTTGTGCCTGGTTCATCTCTTCGTCTTCATCGGGCAGCCAACCAATGGCCGTTGGATAGAAAAGAAACTGTGAGCCGCTTAATGCGGTCAAGCGTGCGGCTTCAGGAAACCATTGGTCCCAGCAGACCAGCGCGCCGATTTTGCCGTAGGTCGTGTCGTGTGACTGAAAGCCGAGGTCGCCGGGCGTGAAATAAAACTTTTCGTAGTAAAGCGGATCGTCGGGTATGTGCATCTTGCGATATCTACCAGTGATCTTCCCTTTCTCATCGATGATCACGGCAGTGTTGTGGTAAACGCCAGCCGTTCGTTTTTCGAAAAGCGAAGCCACAATCACGACCTTGTGTTGTTTCGCCACTTTGCCGAGCGCTTCAGTTGTTGGTCCCGGAATCGTTTCCGCAAGTTTGAAAAGCTCGATGTCTTCGGTCTGGCAGAAATACTGGGAACGAAAAAGCTCCTGCAAGCATACGATCTGTGCGCCCTTCTTCGCCGCCTCACCGATGCGCGCAATTGCTTTTTTAAGGTTCTTTTCTGGATCCTGATCGCAGCTCATTTGAATCAGGCCAACCTTGACCGTATTTGATTTCGCTTTCTTCGGCATGGGGAAAGTATAGCGTCCAACGTCCAACGCCCAAAACCGGAAAGCAAACTGTTAGTTTGCTGTTGGTGAGTGTCCGAGCTGCAGGGAGGCACTGCGTCCGCAAACAACAGTTTGCGTTACGTCAACCGGACTTTGGACATTGGACTTTGGACATTGGACTTCCTAAGATGTCGAGTTCCGAGATCAAAACCTTCGCATTGCTGTAAGCCTCCTGATGGTTGGAGCTGTTCCATAAACAATTCTGGTTTGGAGAATGAAATGAAGAACCGCGTCTCTCGTTTCGTATTGGCGGCATTGGTTTTCGGTGGCGGACTGTTTTCGATGGCTTCGCTCGTCGGAACTCGTCCGGTACATGCGGCCGAGAATCTCGACCGGGTTGTCACGCTAATGGCCCGGATCGGGCAATGCTCGTCGCCCAGTTTTTCCCCCGATGGAAAACGCGTTGCATTCGTTTCCAACATGAGCGGCATGCCGCAGATTTGGACGATGTCTGCTGACGGTGGATTCCCCTCGCTGGTAACCGCATCCGATGATCCAGTCGGCTTTGTTCGCTGGTCACCCGACGGTGCATGGCTTGCTTTTAACGTCGCGCCCGGCGGCGGATTCAATGAACAGATCTATGTCGTGCGGCCTGATGGCACCGGACTGCGCCGATTGACTGAAGGCGGGAAGGAAAACAATTTCCTGGGCGATTGGACCCACGACAGTCGCTTTTTAACGTTCTCCTCCAATCGTCGCAGCGCAGCCTCGACTGATTCCTACCTTATCGATGTAGCGTCCGGGCAAATGAAAATGGTTGCGGAGAATCGCGGCACAGGTGGAATCAATGATGTGAGCCGTGACGGAAAGTATGCTGTTATTTCCCGCGTGATCAACCGCGGAGACAACGATTTGTTTTTGGTGAATCTCTCCAGCGGGCAAGAACACAAGCTAACTCCACATGAAGGCCCCGGTTCCTTTTTCGGCGGTAACTTTTCGCCCGATGGACGCACCATTTACCTGGTCTCAAACAAGGATCGAGATCTACTCGCCTTCGCACGTGTGACGGTTGGTGCCAACGATCAGCCGGGACCTATCGAGGTCGTTGCCGCCAGGGAAAACGCTGAAGCAAATAACTATGCGCTTAATGACGCAGGTACCTTAGCGGCGCTGGTTTGGAATGTTGCTGGACGCAGCGAGTTGGCTTTCGTCGATCTCAAAACCAGGAAAGTGACGCCGGGTGGTCCGTTGCCGGCTGAGATCGTTGGCGGCCTGGAGTTTTCCAAAGACGGGCAAACTCTGACGATGGTCGCTTCCGGAGCGGCGGCGCCCCCTGACATCTGGACGCTTGATATGCGAAGCAAGCGGTTTTCGCAGCTCACTCGCAGCCCGCACGCCGGTATCGATCTCGCGCAGCTAGTCAGGCCCGAGCTTGTTCGCTACAAAGCTCATGATGGATTGGAGTTGAGCGGTTGGCTTTATCGCCCGAAGAGCGTGCGCGGAGCAGGTCCCATTGTGCTGAGTTTTCATGGCGGACCGGAAGGCCAGGAGCGGCCGGGGTTCAACAGCACATACCAGGCGTTGCTGGCGCAGGGCATCGCGGTGCTGGCCCCGAACGTTCGCGGATCATCGGGGTTCGGCAAGAAGTTTGTAAATCTCGACAACGGCGCGTTGAGGGAAAACGGTGTCAGGGACATCAAGGCAACTATTGATTATGTCGTGCAATCAGGAGTCGGCGATCCAAAGAGAATCGGGATCATGGGCGGTTCCTACGGTGGCTACATGGTTGCGGCCGGGTTGACTCAATATCCCGATGAGCTGGCTGCCGGAGCAAACCTGTTTGGGATTGTAAATTTCGAAACGTTCTTCAAAAACACGCAGCCCTGGATGGCGGCGATTTCAAAAATTGAATATGGTGATCCTGACAAACAGGCTGAGATGCTGAAGAGCCTGTCGCCGATTCACCGCATCGACAAGATCAAATCACCAACCATCGTCCTTCACGGCGCCAATGACACGAACGTTCCTGTGATTGAGGCTGAACAAATGGTGGAGAGTTTGAAGAAGCGCGGAGTACCCGTTGAGTATGTGCTATTTCCCGATGAGGGACATGGGTGGCGCAAAATACCGAATCGTATTCGTTCGACGGTCGAGATCGTACGCTGGTTTGATAAATATTTGAAAGCGAGCTGAAAAAATAGCGATGATGAATTTCGAACTAACTGATGATCACAACGCACTGGTACAAACTGTCCGCGAGTTTGCCCAGAAAGAAGTGGCGCCGTACATAAAAGAGTGGGACGAAAAACAGGAGTTTCATCCCGAAGTTCTTAAGAAAATGGCGGAGCTGAACCTGCTCGGTGTTTGTATTCCGGAAGAATATGGCGGCGCAGGTTTCGATTACATCTCGCTCGGCCTTGTCTGTGAAGAGCTCGAAGCGGTCGATACGTTTATGCGCGTTGTGATGTCGGTCCATACGGGTTTGAACTCGCTCACGCTACTGACTTGGGGCAGTGAAGAGCAGAAACAGAAGTATCTAGTGCCACAGGCGAAGGGCGAAAAACTTGCCACCTACGGTTTGACTGAGCCCGGCGCGGGGTCCGATGTGGTGGGCTCGCGTTCAACCGCGCGACGCGACGGCGATGAATACATTCTTAACGGGGAGAAGATGTGGATCAGTTTGGCTGACGTCGCCGACAACTTTCTGTTTTTCTGTTGGACGGATGAAGAGAAACGACGCAACCGCGATCACTCCGGCATGTCCTGCTTCATCGTTGAACGCGGCATGAAGGGGTTCACCTCGGGAACGATTCACGGAAAGCTGGGAATACGCGCAGGCAACACCGGTTATTTTTCGCTTCAGGACGCGCGTGTGCCGAAAGAGAATTTGGTCGGTGAAGAAGGCGAAGGATTCAAGATCGCGATGTTTGCCCTGGAGCAGGGAAGATACACGGTTGCTGCCGGAGCTACGGGCGTAATTCGCGCATCGCGCGATGCATCAGTTTCTTACGCGCTGCAACGCGAAACGTTTGGGACCAAGATTGCTAATCATCAGCTCGTCAAACAGAAGATTGCCGAGATGGAATCCGACTATCAAATGTGCCGGTTGCTTTGTTTACGAGCGGGCTATTTGAAGAACACGGGCCAGGCAAACGCGCGGGCCACGAGCCTGGCGAAGTGGCAATCAACAGTGCGCAGTGAAAAGGCAGCATCGATGGCCATTGAAGTTCACGGCGCAAACGGGTATTCAAACGATTATCCAGTCGAACGTTATCTTCGCAATTGCAAAGCCGCGATCATCTACGAGGGCACTCGCGACATACACACACTCATGCAAGCCGACTGGGCGCTGGGACTGAAGAAAGAGAAACCTGCGCGTAGGACGTTGCCGTCGTGGCAAGCGGCTGAAACCCGCTCGCTCGCGGCCGACTAAACGCCGGCCAGGCGCCGCGATCAAATTTCCTAAAGAGTGGCCAAAAAAAGGGGCGGACGCATGGTCCGCCCCGCAACGTGCTTTCTACCGTAGTTCCCTTACGGTAAGCCTACCAGTACCACGTCCCAAGCCCACCGGCCGACTTTTGCTCGATGTTGGTCAAAAACCTTGGCTCGATACTTGAACTGATTGCCATGCTCGTCAACCGTCGCGACTCACGGTAATCGAGATCAATTGCA
>DASQKG010000093.1:0-6285 GCA_035630655.1 Pyrinomonadaceae bacterium | reverse complement strand
ATTTCTTTGTGCGCTGACAAGCATCGCGGAGCGGTCTCATTAGCACCGTGGCTTCAGCCCGGTGACTAAGATTCGCAGATGATCCTTAACCGTTTCTAACGGTTTGTCGCGCGCATCGCAAACCGTTGAAACGGTTCTCCTCTTAGTCACGGATCCTGATCACCGGGCTAAAGCCACGGTGCTAATGATATCGCTCCGCGCGGCTGAATGTTTGCGTTTTGTTGCGGCCCAGGCCGCGCTATGTAATCTGTGGATGCGTTCCAGCGCCGTCGGTTCAAGTAGCAGTGACTGCGGTGGCGCATTCTCTTCCCGAAAGCAACTCACGAACACTCTCAATCAGTCTTTCGATGTCAGGCTTAGCGACGTACGCGTCGGCGCCGGCAGCGAATGCTTCCGAACGGTGAATGTCGTAGGCATCGCCACTGTAGAAGATGCAAGGAATGCCCGGCGTGAGTGCTCCTAACTTCTGACAGAGCTCGAGGCCGCTGCCATCGGGCAGTTGGCGGTCCAAAACATACAGATCGAATTCCTGACTCGAAGCCAGCTCCAACGCCTGTTGTGCGGTGATGGCGGTGGAAACCTCATAATCTTCCTGCGCGAGGATAAGTTTGAGAATTTCTGACGTGTCCTCATGATCGTCGATGCATAGCACGCGACACTTTACTTGCGTCATTGGGGAACCCTCCTGAGATAAAGTTCTGCTGCGGGAGAGAAATGGATTCTAAACTTGTCTGAACCACAGAGCCAGATGCTACCCCTTAGAGTGCGCGGACGGCGCCAAACTCGTCGCACCTCTAGGATTCCTGCCCTCGTTTAGAATGCGGACTAGTCTGCCCACGCGCGGACACAAGTGCCCGATCTAAACGAGCTTTTTCCTTTTATGCGCACTCCACGCCCAGGAGTAGCCAGTGCTCAACGGTGTGGAGGTCGCGAATCATTCATTGCCTTCAGCAGTTGGTTGACGGCTTCAATTTCTTGGTCATCCGGTGCCAGCTGTTTGTATCTGTCCAATGCCGCGAAAGCGCCCGGCAGATCGCTCAGCCTGTGATACACGAGCGCGAGATTGAAATAGACCAGGGAAAATCCCGACTCAATTTGCGCGGCAGCTTCGTAATGAAGGCGCGCCAGAGGGAAGTTTCCGGCGTCGTAATAAAGATTTCCCAGATTGTAGTGTGCCTCGACGTGTCTGGGTTCGTGTTTCAACGCCAAAGTGAAACTGTCGAGCGCTTTGCCGGAGTTACCAAGCTCCCCATGAATGATGCCAAGATTACAATAGGCCTCAGCCACATTGTCGCCGTCGTTAATTGCTTCCAGATAAAGCTCAGATGCTTTTGGATCACGCTGCTCGTGAAGCAGCAGGGCCTCTTCAAAAGGAGTTAAGAGACGAGCGACCTTGCCAACTTCCGGCATTCGAAACAGATTCAGCTGGCCCTGAAGTTCAGCCTCGATCTGGCGAATACTCTGTCCTTGGGCACGTAACTCGCGCACTCGCCGAAACTGCGTCAGTGCCTGAAAGTCGTATTTATAGTTGCCGGGTTCGCTGGTCGGCGTTCCTTCGATGATGCCTTGCTCGGTCCAACGGCGGATCGTACGTTCGCTCAGTCCAAAGAGTTGTTTGATTTCGCGGCTGGTGTAGTTTGACTTAACACGCTGATAGTCAGCCTTCGCGGGAACACGTGAGGGAAAGGACAAAAGCTTATTGCTGTTTTCTTTCATTCCTTGATTCGTAACGCAAACTGTTTAGTTTGCGGAACGTGCGAGCTTCCGTTATTCGTAACGCAAACTGTTTAGTTTGCGGACCGTGGGCCACAAGAACCATTGGTCACTAATCGAATGCTATTTCGCGAAACGTCGGAAGGGACTTCCTTCAACGATCCCGCAAACTAACAGTTTGCTTTACGTTTATCGCAAACTAACAGTTTGCTGTGCTACTACGACGCTTTTCGCTTCTTCGCCGCTTTCGGTTTCGCTTCCGACTTAACCAGAGTAAGCGACTTCTTCTTCGCATCCGTGGTCGTTGCTTTAACCATAGGCTTACGGCTGGATGCCTGCAAACTCTTCTTCAGCGCGCTCATGATATCAAGTCTGGGCAGTTCTTCAACCTCAAATTCAACCACCTTCTTGCCTTTTATCTTCGACTCGATGAGCTTCTTGAGCGCCTGGTGATACTGGTCTGCCATGTCGATCTCGGAAAGGGAAGTGACCATCTGCTCGACCAGCATCGTCGCCATCTTCATCTCGTTCTTATCGACCTTCGTAGTGTCAGCAAGTTCCGGCACGTCTTTGATACTTCTAATCTCGTGAGGATAGTGAAGCTTTTGAAGGACCAGGCCGTTGTCATGTGGAAAGACGGCCACCAGATCTTCCCTGTCTCTTAGCACAACTTTGCCAATACCGATCTTCCCGGTTTGTTTCATAACTTCCCGCAGCAACGCATAAGGCTTTTCAGACACTGGTCCATCCGGGCCGGCGAAGTAAGGCGAATCGTAAAACGTCGAGGGAATCTCCGAGCTGTCGACGAAGCCAATGATGTCTACCGCCTTCGTCGTTTTGATCTTTATTTTCGCAATATCGTCAGGCTCTATGATCGCATAGCGGTCAGGCTCATACTGATAGCCCTTGGTGATCTGATCGTTACTGACCACCTGGTTACATTTCTTGCAGCGCTTGTCGTAACCGATTGGCCCATAGTCTTCGCGATGCAGTTGATTAAACTGAATCTTCTCGGCCGTCTCGATGGCGTTGTAGATGCGGACCGGAATTGCTACCAACAGGAACCTGATGTGGCCTTTCCAAATGGATCTCATATTCAGTTCTCCCGAGTGACGTTCGGCCAAGCAAGGCCGAACAACGAGGGCGAAACAGCGCCTCTAGACAAGCAAACCGGCTCTGGGCCGGTGTTTGGGGGACGTATTATGCGTCCCACCGGCCAGTTAAGTAAAGACCTTATTTTGTGCGTCGCAATTGGCCGACACACTTTTAGTTTGTCGCTGTTTGGCCCAAGGCTATGCGAGATTCCATGCACTCGCTAGGCTCACACGACAAACTGAAGTGTGTCGGATAATGGGTTAACTCGCTATTGCCGGAACGTTTCGAAGAAGGTCAGGCTCAGGTAGATTGTGCGATCAATATGCGTGAGAGAACACGAGGCAGGCCCGAAGGGCCGTAAGTCAATAGCCACGTCCGTGAGGGCGTGGACCGTAGGCAGGTTGGAGGTTTGAGGCGCGAAGTGCCGGCAGAAGCAGAGTTAATGTCGGCCCTCTGGGCCTACACACATAGTTCCCCGTAACCACGCCTCAGGGTCGTGGCTATTGACTCGCGGCCCTTCGGGCCTACTGAACACAAAAAGGAGGACGCATGATAGTTAGCTGGGCTCTTGTGCGCAGACACCGACTGCGGTAACAGTTTTGTCGCCGTTAGAAAAGGCGAGGTCGAGTTGCGAGGAGCTGCGGGTATTGTGGAGCTTAGCACCCGCGAGCAAGGCACGATTGGTCCGGATAACCCGGGGTGTAAACTCACATAATGCGTGACCAGAAACTCTTGTGTCTGCCGTTACTCTTGCGTTAGATTGCGGCTGAAAGACTCTACCGGCGCGCTGGCCTTCCACCCGACGTTACGTTCAAACGCCTTAGTTAATTAGCTCGCCCTCTACTATGGAGATGCCCTGTTCTATGAAAAATCTCATTCGCACCGCTCTACTTTTCAGCCTCCTCGCTTTCGTGCTGTTTGCAAGTCAGCAATCGTCCGCTACTACGCCGGAGCCCCCGCCGGTGCAGACTCTTGTGTCGCCGTGTGAAAAAGCGCCGGAGAGCGGCTTACCGTTGCCGAGCACATTTCTGCCTGCCAGGCTTCCGGAGTTTCAAGCACGGCTGAAAACGTTCCTCATGAGTGAAAAGTATCGGACGCTGAAGTGGTGTGAGGACAAATGGCTGCGCGACACAGGACCATTCATCAATAACGTCAGCTACGGTGTCCACCCGACGGTGAAAATCTACTACTCACCCGCAGTAATCAATTGGCTCATACGCAGGAATCCCGACGAACTCATTCCCGATGGCTCCATGATCGTTAAGGAGCAGTACACAGCGCCGGCAGCGCGCTATCAGCTGCAGCCACCGAAACGCATCAATGGTTGGACCGTGATGGTCAAAGACTCGAAGGGATCACAGGACGGTTGGTACTGGGCTGAAATCTGGGACACACAGTGCGTCGACAATAATAATCCGCCGTTTGCGGTTCCCTATGGCGGTTTTGGTCTCTACTGCGTTCGTTGCCACGGGTCGGCCGCAAAAGAGCATACGTTTACTTACGCCAACAACATCAAGGGATTTCAGGGCGAGCCGGATTCCTACTTCGTGGATCTTTCGTGGGCTTCGGCGCCCGCAAGCTCCCACGCATCACCAGCCCCAGCTCCATGCGCCGCACCTGCCGCAAGCGACGACCTCTTACCTACAGCAGGCCATAACGCGCCGCCGATCGACCTACCGAAGCAACTCGAACTCTTTAAATTGATGAAAGAGAAGCCGGCGACGACTCTCGATCCGGCGTTTGTAGCTTTCTATAAATCGATTGCTCCAGTGCCGCTGGAAAAGGTGCAGAAACTACCGGGCGAAACATACGACCACATTTTTCCGCAAAACATCGGACCAGCGACAGCGCTACCGAAGCCCTCGCCAAATCCCAACCTGTTTCTGACTTCGGATCAATGCATGGGCTGTCACAGTGGCGGAACATACGGCAATGTCATGCTTTATACTGGCGCAAAGCAACCGGACGGTTCCACGCCTACCATGAACGTTTCGCCGTTTGGCGAGTGGCGCTGGTCACCGATGGGGCTCGCCGGCCGCGACCCAATCTTCTACGCCCAACTCGACAGCGAAATCGCCTTCGTTAAAAGCTTCTTCAAAAACGATCCGGTGAAAATGGCGGAGAAGATCAAGGCCGTTAACAATACCTGCTTTAAGTGTCATGGAGTGATGGGCAAGAGGCGATTGGACGACGACCACGGCGGAACCGACAAAGGTGATTTTGAGCGGAAACTGGTTTACACGACATACGACAGCAAGCCGCAACCCGATGATAAAAACGCATACGTTTATGGCGCGCTCGCCCGCGACGGCGTAAGTTGCATGGCGTGTCATCGCATCGTCCGGGACAAGCCTTCCAAGGATGTACCCGATCCGCTTACAAGCTTTCTGAAGAATAACATCACCGGCAACTTCACAACCGGAAACGCTGAGGAACTCTTTGGTCCATTCGAAGACACGGAAATAGTCACCGATCCGATGAACAACGCGCTGGGGATCAAACCCAAACACGATCCTTACATCAAGACTTCGCGCATGTGCGGTAACTGTCACACAATCAATTTGCCTTTGATGGACAATCCGGCAGCAGACCCTAACAAACCTCACCTCGAGCAGGTGACCTATGTGGAGTGGCTAAACAGCGGGTATCAGAATGAAGTTGGATCTAATCCAAAGGCCCAGACCTGTCAGGATTGCCACATGGCAACGAAATACAGAAACTCCAAAGGAACGCTCGACATTCCAGTAATCCGGCAACCAATCGCCTTTATCGAGGATGACCAGTATCCGCAAACAGGCAATCGCTTACCTAACGAAAAGATCCGCGTGCGTTTCAGAGAGAAGGGGTTTGCCCGCCATCAATTGCAGGGGCTGAACGTTTCGCTGATGGAGATGTTTCGCCAGTACATGTCGCCCTACAATTCAAACGGCAACGACATGCTGGCAAACGTGATCCTGGGCGTGCGGCAGAACGACTATATGTCTGGTCTGGACGAACTTTCGACGGCCATCGATGCCTTCGTCGAGCAGGCGCAAAGCTCGACGGCCGATGTTTCTCTTGCGCCCGTGACCCTCGACGGCGGGAAGCTGATTGCCGATGTCATGGTCACGAATAAGACGGGCCACAGGTTTCCTAGTGGCGTGGGGTTTCGACGAGCGTTTCTGGAGCTTCGCGTGACTGACAACAACACCGGTCAGATAGTTTGGTGTTCAGGTTGCACTAACGAACTTGGCGTGATTACCGAAGGCGGAAAGAACAACAGCAAAAGACTTGCCTCGGAGCTATTTGATGTTTTCAAAGACGCGAGCAAACCGTCGAACCACAACTATCCTGCCGGCTGCAACGACAAATATCTTCCGGGGATCAATCCACAGCATTATCAACCGCACTACTACTGGAATCCCCGCGACAACAGCGGCTCTCCGATCACGCGTGAGGATCAGGCGCAAATCTATGAGGAGCTAAATCTGAACATTC
>DASQKG010000092.1:0-13315 GCA_035630655.1 Pyrinomonadaceae bacterium | reverse complement strand
AACGCGAATTTGAAGGCGGTGAACGCATCACGGCTGTGCGTGACGGGAGAGGCGCTCCCCTGCCCCATACCATTGTCAGGACGATGATGCGCATTGATTTGCCGCGGCCGCTCGCGCCGGGACAATCCTTCGTTTTTAGTGTCGACTGGAACTACAACATCAACGACGCTCGCCGCATCAATGCGCGTACCGGCTATGAATATTTTCCGGCCGACAAGAATTACATTTACGAAATTGCGCAGTGGTTTCCACGAATGGCCGCCTACTACGACGTCTACGGTTGGCAGCTAAAGTCCTTTCTCGGCGCCGGCGAATTCACCCTTGAATACGGCAACTACCGGGTTTCCATCACGGCACCAAACGATCATGTTGTCGCGGCCACAGGGGTCTTGCAGAACCCGCAAGTAGCCTTAACAGCGACTCAGCGGCAACGTCTCGAACAGGCGGCGACGGCAAAGAGTCCGGTATTTGTCGTCACGCCGGCAGAAGCCCTGGCTAATGAAACTAATAAGCCGACGGCTAAGAAAACGTGGACCTTCGCGGCCCAAAACGTCCGCGATTTCGCATTTGCTTCATCGCGAAAGTTTATCTGGGACGCACAGGGCGTGAACGTGCAGGGCAATCCGGTGATGGCGATGTCCTTCTATCCGAAAGAGGGCGAGCCACTATGGTCCAGGTATTCAACAAAGGCCATCATGCATACGCTCAACGTCTATTCGCGGTATACGTTTGCCTACCCGTATCCGATCGCCCAGTCGGTTAATGGACCAGTCGGCGGCATGGAGTACCCGATGATTTGCTTCAATGGACCGCGACCGCTCCCGGACGGTACCTATTCCGAAGCGACAAAGAACGGTCTGATCTCGGTCGTCATTCACGAGGTAGGTCACAACTATTTTCCGATGCTGCTTAACTCCGACGAGCGCCAATGGACGTGGCTGGATGAGGGGTTGAATACGTTCGTGCAAAACCTTGCGTTGCAGGAATGGCGGGATGACTATCCCACGTCCCGTGGCGAACCGAGATTCATCGTGGATTACATGCTGAGCCAGGACCAGGTGCCGATCATGGGCAGTTCGGACACGATTCTGCAGTTTGGAAACAATGCTTACTCCAAACCGGCAACTGCTTTGAACGTGTTGCGCGAGAGCGTGCTGGGTCGGGAGCTTTTCGATTTTGCCTTCAAGCAATACGCCCGCCGCTGGGAATTCAAGCGGCCAACCCCTGCGGACCTGTTTCGCACGATGGAAGACGCTTCGGGAGTTGATCTCGACTGGTTCTGGCGCGGATGGTTTTATACGACCGATCACGTGGACATCGCGCTCGAGCGCGTTCGGCTATTTACGCTCGATACTATGAATCCCGAGGTGGAAAAGCCCCGGCAAGCGAAAGAACAAGCGGAGGAGCCTCAAACGCTGTCGCAACAGCGCAACAAACAATTGCCAAAGCTGGTGGATCGCGATCCTGCGCTGCGCGACTTTTACGATACCTACGACGCAATGAAGGTAACGCCCGAGGAACGCGCCGAGTATCAAAAGCTTCTCGCTACGCTCACGCCGCGAGAGCGCGAGCTATTACAGGCGGGAATGAACTTCTATGTACTGGATTTCAAAAACGTCGGTGGACTCGTGATGCCCGTTATTCTGGAGATTGAATACACTGATGGGACAAAGGAAGAGTTGCGAATTCCCGCGGAGATTTGGCGTTACAATAATAGCGAAGTTTCCAAGTTGATTATGACGAAGAACGAGATCCGCTCAGTTGTCGTGGACCCGCGCTGGGAAACAGCCGACGTCGATCTCAACAACAATTATTTCCCGCGACGTCCGGAGAGAATGAGAGTTCCCGTGGTAAGGCCGTCGCCAACGCCGCTAAACCCGATGCAAATTGAGCGCAACCGGCACGGAGGAACACCAACGACGCCGTAAAGCTGCTGAAGAGATGCGATCCACGAATCACACGAAGCCGCACTAATCTTTTCGTGTTAGTTGGTGCCGCTTCGTGGATGTTTTGTAATGCTTCCTTACAAGGAGGTGCGACGATGCTTTTAGTTTTCCAAAAGTCCAAAGGGGTTGCTCACTGTTTGGTGGCGGCGCCGCCGACACATCTTCTCCAAGTAGCGAGGCTGCGAAGCAGCCGGGCAGAATACTAGCCCCACGCGCAGCGAAGCGGAGCGTGGGGGAAACGATGAGAACTAACATCTAGCCTGCGAAGCTGGCGACAGAAGGCGCGACTCTGTGGCCTGATCTCTGCCGCCAGCTACGCAGGCTCCGCGTTCCTCGTGCACGTTCCCCACGCTCCGCTTCGCTGCGCGGGGGGCTAAAACTCTGCCCGACTGCTCCGCAGCCTCGTTCGTCGTGACACCCTGGGACGGGCCCCACCAGCTACCGCGAGGTGGTACGGACTTCATCGTCTTACCCGCAATCAAATCGTGACTACTTTCTCGTAGTGTCATCTTCAACCCCCGCATAAGTCATCGTAATTAAGGCGTGAACAGTCAGTCTCGCCATCAACCAAGTCGACTATTTGGAGAATACACACTATGTCTATCGCACGCATTACTGAGATCAGTTCAACCTCAACCAAGAGCTTTGAGGATGCAATCCAAGGCGCCGTCAGTCGCGCTACATCAACGTTACGGAATGTTCGTAGTGCCTGGGTGAAAGAACAGCAAATTAAGATCGACAATGGCAGCATCGTCGAATATCAAGTCAACCTAATGATTACTTTCGTACTAGACGAGGGCGACCAGGGCGACGTTGCGTAAAACTCATCGAGGGCCCGCAAGAGTGCTCGGTGGGATTTAATTCTTAGTTTGCTCCGCCAACTGTTTAAGGTTTAGCAGTTGACGCCGCATCATGATCAAGTCTCCCCAGGGCAAAAGCATTTTCATCAACTGTTTTCGTTGTGGCAATCCTAACACACGAAGATTATGATCTGACTCGTTATAAAAGGCTCCTGTCCAAGACCATGCCAGTGGTAATTGAGACAGCGGAGGAGAATGAAAGAATGCTTGCAGTCGTCGAGAAGCTAATGGAGAAGGGTGAAAACCTGACACCTGAAGAAGAAAAGCTCCTGAGGCTGTTTGCCATGCTGATTGAAGACTTTGAAAAGCAACACTATCACCTCTAAGGAGGCTGAGCCTTTGGAGGTATTGCAGCATTTGATGGAGGCACGTGACGTTAAGCAGACGCACTTGTGGGAACTCTTCGGATCGAAAGGAGTTGCCTCCGAAGTATTAAGTGGGAAGCGCGGCATTAGCAAGACTCAAGCTCGAGCATTAGCAAATTACTTCCACGTCCCTGCAGACTTGTTTATCTAACCAATTCCCCACGTCAGAACGGAACATATGCCAATCAAGAGCAAGGACCTTCACGGCAACGTCCCCGACAGCGCGGGCGCCGCGTTGTTGCTAATCGATGTTATTAACGACTTTGAGTTTGAAGGCGGCGACACGCTGTTAGACCTGGCATTGCCAGTCGGCAAACAGATCGCAAAGCTCAAGAAGCTGGCTAAGAAAGCAGGTATTCCGGCGATCTATGTCAACGACAACTTTGGTAAGTGGCAGTCTGATCTGAACAAGATCGTCTCTCATTGTCTCGAAGATGGCGTGCGTGGTGAACCGTTCGTGAAGCTGGTGCTGCCTGATAACGATGACTACTTTGTTTTGAAGCCAAAGCACTCGGGCTTCTATTGCACCAGCCTGGAACTGCTGCTCGAACACCTCGGAGCACACAACTTAATTCTTACCGGGATTGCCGGCAACAACTGCGTGCTGTTTACCGCCAACGATGCATACATGCGCGACTTCAAATTGTTTGTGCCGGCGGATTGTTCTGTCTCAATTGAGCCGGAAGACAATGACTACGCTCTTCAACAGATGCAGACGGTTTTGAAGGCAGATATTAGAGACTCAACCGAATTGGATCTCGCGCAGCTCAATTCGCAGTCTCGCGAGAAGGCCGAGTCGGCCCGCACTTAGAATCGCACACTTACAGTTCGTGTTTGATAGAGTGTTAAGTCTTCGGACCACTTCGATCAAAGACAAAACCAATCCACGAAACACACGAACCAACACGAAAATGTCGTTAGTGTTTTTGGTGTAATCTCGTGGAGCGTATGTTTTAGCTTTACTGCTCACCCGAATGGTTTATCAATAGTCGGGCTCTGGGCTGTAAAAAACTTCGGACCCGTTTCTGTGATGTATAGGCAATCTTCCAAACGAATCCCAAACTCACCATAGATCACAACCGTCGGCTCGTCGCTAAAACACATGCCGGGTTGAATCGGCGTCTTATTGCCACGGACGAAGTTTGTCCATTCATGGCCTTCAAGACCGATCCCGTGGCCCGTGCGGTGGGGTAGACCAGGCACCTTGTAATCTGGGCCAAATCCGGCGTCGACAATTACTTTCCGCGCCGCCGCATCCACAGCCTCGCAAGGCGCGCCGACTCTTGCCGCCGCGAAACCCGCATCCTGGGCTTTCCGTTCCAGGTTCCAAATCTCCCGCTGTCGTGGCGTCGGCTTGCCAAACACAAAGGTGCGCGTGATGTCTGACTGGTAACCGTCGACACCGCAGCCGCCATCCATCAGTACTACGTCGCCTTCTTTCAATTTCTGAGGGGTGGAACTTCCATGTGGAAACGCAGTGTACTTTCCAAAACTGCAAAACACGCCGCCTTGCACGCCGAGCGCACGAAACGCTGCCGCGCAGTTGCCGGAGAATTCGTCCTGCGTCATCCCTTCGCGCATGCTGTCGTGCGTGGCTTTGTAAGCAACGATGGTGATGTCGTTCGCCCTTTGCATGAGCGCAATTTCAGACGGAGATTTGAACATCCGACCGCCGGCCGTAATCGGCGTGGCACTGACGAACTGCAAGCCAGGAGCGGCTTTGCGGATGCCGTCGAACAGGAAAAAGCGGACCTTCTCTTCCATCCCTACGCGGCCCGTACGCACTCCGCGATCGCGAAGTATGTCGGCGACTAGCCTGAAAGGACTCGCATCTTCTTCCCAGGTCCGGATGTCGTCCCCTATCTTAATAACTTCCCTTGCTTTCTCTTCCTCAAACTTCGGACAGACCCAGGCAATCTCACCGCGCTGCGGAATGACCATCGCAAACATTCTCTCGCTCAGGCCCCAGCGCGTTCCCGTGTAGTAAAACATGCTGGCGCCGGATTCGAGATAGATCGCATCGATGCGGTTCTGGCGCATTAACCTCCGCGCTTTTTCAATTCGAGATCGACGTTCGTCGAGTGTAATTGGCACGATACCCTCGGTCATCCGTTTCAACTTCCGGACAGCTTCTGGTGTTTCGCGTTGCTGAACGGGATCAAGGGAAAGCGATTCCGTGGCAAAGGTGTTTCCAACCAGGCCGGCTCCAGCAACGGCAGCGGCAGAAAGTCGTAGGAAGTCTCTTCTATCAGTACACATAGTTAATTTTGAACACCTGGGACAAGGTTGCAGTTTGTACGAACCGAGCCGTCATGCTACCCGAGACCGATCCAGTTATCAAAACTTGCAGGGGTCGAACAATCCGTTTAGAACGCGGACTTGTCCGCCCGGTTGGACATCATTCAACCTACGGGGCGCACAAGTGCGCCATCTAAACGGGGATTGGTGCTTCCCTATTAAAACTGTGATAGATTTCGCCCCACCCAGCAGCAACCCATTCAAAAAAGGAATTGACTAATGGAAGATCAAAACAAAGCACCCGAGATCTCTTACGACGTGCGAGTGAAGCCCGGCCGCGAGGGCACTGATCCCGAGGCTCCGGATTGGGAAGTACTGGAGCTCGAAGACGGCGTGATTAAGAACAATGCTGATATTTACGACAACATGACACAGGCGGAAGCCAATCAAATCGCGGGAATGTGGAGAAAGAAAAAGGAAGAGGCGGAGAGCGGCGCCGAACCGCAGAACTGAGCTGACGCGGCGTTTGCTAGGCGACTGAATACTGGGCGCGAGCTTTCATTTCCGGCAAAGCTGTGCTGTCAGCGCCCAGGTAGATACTTCTCCCAAACATCAGTAGCGACAGCGCTCGCGTGATCGCAAGATCGAATGGAATCGATGAGTCCAACGAGGGCATTGAGCCTTTAGCCACCTGAAACGCTTCGATACCCCAGCTCAGGTAATTGAGCAATCCTCGATGAGAGATCCTCACACCCCTCGTTTCCTGCAAACCTACCGACGTGTAAATTGAATAAGCAAGATTCTTCGGAGTAGCGCGAGGGCGTGGGTTTGTCTTCCGTTCCTTGGCGATAATGTCCCAGTTCACATCGAGAGAGAGCCTTGGGCCATTGTGTCTGGGAAGTTTCTTCAGCAGGGCAGATTGCGTGAGTAACACAAAAATGTTTGCGTCTTCAATCATGTAGCCTAGCCGCTGCGTCGAAGAAGTCGGGTCCATTGGGACGTAGGCGCCGCCTGCTTTTAGAATGCCGAGTATGCCGATGATCATCTCCGGGGTCCGACGCAGGCAAAGCCCCACCAGCGAATTAGGGCCAACTCCAAACCGAATAAGGAAGTGCGCTAACTGATTTGCGCGCTCGTTAAGCTCGCGATAGGTCAACTGCTGATCACCGCAAACCAGTGCTACAGTTTCCGGATTTTGATCAACCTCTGACTCAAACAGTTCATGAACACATCGCTCATTCAGTTGGGCCAGCGCCTCCTGTTCAAAACCGTTTTGAGGTTTTTTACTCTGGTAAGAGCGGTCGCCATCTCCCACTCGAAGTATGTCCTGCACTAAGGTCGGCATAGATAATCAGTTCGCTGATTGACCGCAGTCCTACTCGAAGCCCCACGCAACACGTTTGGCGCGAAAGCTTTTCCTGCTGGGTCGCTCAATTCCTTGTGTTAGTAGAAAGTAGGAAAACGCGACGCTTGCCAGAAAATGTAATACGCACACTGCAAACACAGGTGTGAGTTGAAGACCTGATCCACAAAACACACGAGACAACACTAATGATATTTCGTGTTCGTTCGTGTGTTTCGTGGATCGTTGCGCTTAGTTGTAGGGGTGGCACTCCGTGGCCACTCCTCTTTGCGATTGCGCGACATCTTCGAGAAGTGCGCGGAATCGTAACGAGGGGCGCCCACGGAGCGAACGCCCATACAGCCAACGAGCGATGAGCGATCTGCTGAATAAATATTTTTTCTGACATCTCGCTGAGATGTTTTACCGCAACGCTCATATGCCGTCCCTCCAGAAGTTCGCGACTGCCCGCGCCAGAATTTCCAGGAAACTCTGCTTCCCGTGGTCTTTGGCGGTTGGGAAACAGTTCCCTCGCCTCATTCTGATGGTTCGATTCCGCGGACCAAACCTCGCGTGAATCCATCACCCTTCCTACTCCAACTGTTACTTCTAAAAAGCTTAATGCTGGATTCGGGCCCGCATTACAGGTTTATTAAATCTCGAAGAAGTAGAAGCACTGAAGTCGAAAATCCGGTGATAAGGCCGGTGTTCTTCCACTTCAGAGACCTAACAACACAATTGCCTCGAAACGAGGCTTCCCGCTTTCAGGGTACTTGCGACTGCCGACTTTTTGAAAAGAAGGCTTGTTCGTACCGGGCGGAGCTTGCCTAAAATCGAAGCACCCATCCGTGTTAATTCCAAAATCCAGGAAAAAGAAAACGCGACGTACTGCGCGAGTGCTGTGCATGGACAGCAAACAGTTTTGGACCACGCAGGCCCAATTCTGGCAGTGGGTCCGCGATGGGATCGTAGTCAAGTCGCACGACTCTCCCTTGACGGGACATTTTGTGCGCGACCACGAGGAAACTGCCGTGCTGATTAGCAACACGGTATTGAATCTTGCCTACCCCAACCACCTGCGAGAAGCGCTGACATCTCGCCGCCTGGGCCTGTTACGAAAAAGGTAACTCATGAGAAATCACGACAACTCTAGAAATTATTCGCAGAATGCTGAGTGGCTGAAACGTGCGGTCGTAGTGTGGGTGGTCTTACTTACCGTTACTTCGAGCGTGGCGGCACAACAAGCGAATTATCCGTTAGTTCGACCGAAAACCATTAAGACGACAACGTCGCCGGCCGCAACTCCACGACCTATGACCAGTTCCGCCCCCGCGCCAGATCGTTACCGCATCGGACCCGGAGATGTCCTGGAAGTACGTCTCTATAAGCTCCCTGACCTGTCGCGCGAGTCCATACGCGTTGAAGAGGCAGGCACGATCCGAATGCCGTTGATCAACGAAGAGATTCAAGCCGCCTGCCGTACTGAGAATGAATTGGCAAAGGACATCGCTTCACGTTATTTGCCGTTGATGCGAAATCCTCAAGTCGACGTTTTCATCAAAGAATACAATTCGCGACCGGTCGCTGTTATCGGCGCCGTAAATGCGCCAGGCAGGTTTCAACTACAACGTCGAATCCGGCTGCTCGATCTGCTCTCTTATGCAGGAGGTCCAGCTGAACGAGCCGGCGGCAATATTCAGGTGGTTCATGGCGCACCATATCCCTCCTGCGAAGCTGGAGCCCGAACGTCGAACAACAACGAATTGGGAATCGGCGTTTTCAAATTGCGTGACACGCTAGCCGGCAACTCTCGATCAAATCCATACGTTCGACCGGGCGACGTGATCACAGTCCTCGAGTTCGAGCAGATTTACGTAATTGGTAATGTGATCAGGCCATCGGCCTTCCCTCTTAAGGAAAGAATCACACTCTCGCAAGCGATCGCCATGGCTGGCGGCACACTCCCGGATTCACAAAGCGATCGAATTCGCATCGTCAGACAGAACACTTCTAACAACATGAAGCAGGAATTAATCGCCGACTTAAAAGCAATCAACAAACGTCAGGCCCCGGACGTTGTCTTGCAGCCCAATGACATCGTCGAAGTACCAACCGCCAGCGGCAGAAGGTTCTTGCGAAATATTCTGGAAGGCGTGGTTCCTGGAATTGCGCGCTTCCCGGTTCGCGTAATTCGGTAGTCCCTTATTGCCTTATTACAAAGTCGTCTGCAATAACTTCAGGAATTTGGTATGAAGCAAAACAACAGCATAAAAAACAATTTGTTGGTTGAAAGCACTTCGCTCAACCGACCCGAGGTCGAGGAGCCGCAGGCGTTACAGCGGGGCCCTGGAATCAATGGAGTAGATGGCATCCACACACAATCGGAGGACGCCGCCCATCTAAGAGAATTCCTGTTTTCGCTGCGCAAGTACTGGTTGCTGATCGTGGGGGTCACCATGCTGTCGACAGCTTTGGTGGCCGTCTACATGTTTAGGCAGCCCAATATTTATCAGGCGTCTGCCCGGGTGCAAGTTGATCTTGAGAATCCTGGTCCCACTCTGGGCACCAATAAGGCCGGAACTTTCGTCGTCAATCCAGTTAATGATCCTGCTTACTTCAATACTCAGCTTCAGATCCTGACCAGTCCGCGACTGCTGCGCCGAGTTGTAAAAGATCTCGATCTCGAACATGACCCGGATTTCCGTTTGTCACAGTCAACCCCCGCGGCGTCTCGTTGGCAAAAATGGTTTGGTGGGACGGCTCCGCCCACAACCGCGGTTGTTGATCAGTATTCGCCGACTGGAGATGATGAGCTCGACGCCTCACGCGAGGATCTCGCTGAGGCCACTCGCCTGGCGCCATATGTTGAGGCTTTGAAAGTGGGATTGAAGGCCGAGCCCGTCAAAGAGGTGCGTCTGATGATCAAGGAGACTCGCCTGATTGACTTGAGTTACGATTATCCACATCCACAACTCGCCGCGAAGATCGTCAACAAGATTGCCGAAACATTCGTACTCTCGAATCTTGAAAGGAAGACCGTCAGCAATCAGAGCACCGGCGAAATACTTCAGCAACGAATTACTGATCTGAAGTCGCAGATAAAGGAACAGGAAACTCAACTTCTCAACTACGCCAAGAATCATCAAATACTTTCACTCGATGCAGCGCAAAACACGGTAGTCGAGCGCTTAACCAATCTGAACCGTCAGCTTCTCGAAGCTGAAAACGAACGCAAGGTAGCCGAAGCCGCATATCAGGCCGCACTCGCTCCGGGAGCGGCAGACGCGCTGGCATCGGGTGACGCGCGCACGCCAAACGATATCGAAGCGCGACTTTCGCAGCTCGTTCAGAGACGTTCACAGTTAATGGTCGACTTCACCCCGGCGTGGCCCGAGGTAAAAGAGATCGACAACCAGATAGCCGCTTTAGAGACTCAGTTGAAGCAAACGCGCAACCGGGCTTCCAGCGTGGTAGTAACCAATCGGAGCACACAATATCGACAGACAATGGCCCGCGAGCGCGCCTTACGCAGCGCTTTTAACCAGCAACGGGCGGAAACGCTCGAGCAAAACGAAGCGGCGGTTAACTATCGAATCCTGCAGCAGGAAATCGAAACTAACCGGTTGCTGCTCGAGGGCATGTTGCAGCGGAGCAAAGAAAACGAAGCCGCCCTGGCGTCCATGCGCAACAATATCCACGTCAGCGATTATGCGGTCGTCCCGTCAGCGCCCGTCGCACCTAAACGGTTCCTGTTGATTGTTGTCGCGTTCGCATTGTCGCTTCTGCTTGGCATTGGCATCGCGGTTTTCCTGGGTTATCTCGACGACTCGTTCCGATCTACAGACGACCTCGAACGGGCTCTGAACCTCCGGGCGCTGGCAGCTATTCCGGCGACCAACGGCAATCGCCTGCTTTCAGCGACATCGATCGGCAGGAACGGTTCAAACGGAAACGGCGCATCACATTACGATGTGATGCTGGAGCCTACTCACCCACTTCCGTTTAGAGAGGCCTATCGTCAGTTGCGCACTTCCATGCTGATATCCTCACGACGCGGAGCGTTTAAGTCTCTGCTGATAGCGTCGAGCATGCCCGGCGAAGGCAGAACGATGATCGCGGTGAATACAGCGCTGAGTCTCTCACGCACCGGCGCCCTGGTACTGATCATTGATGCGGATCTGCGACGGCCGAGTCTGCATTCTGTGTTCGATTTGGAAAATGAGAACGGTTTAACCACACTTTTGACTAACGGCATGGATGACAACGATCCCCTCCGATTTATTCAACATTCGGAAAAAGGAATTGGAATCTTAACTGCCGGACCAATTGTCGACGACTCCGCGGAGCTTCTGGGTACGGAAAAAATGCGCCGCGTCATCGAGACGTTACAGGGAATCTACGATTACGTGATCATCGACTCGCCGCCAATCAGCTACTTCACTGATGCGGTGCTGGTTTCGTCGTTAGTGGATCGCGTGGTCCTGGTAATCGATAGTGACAAGAGTGGACGCGAGACCGTGAAGCGCGCGTCACAACTGCTTCACGACGCCGGTGCTCCCACCCTGGGGATCATCCTGAATAACGTCAAAGAGCCGAGATACAACTTGAAGAATTATTCAACTTCATCGACCCAAACCTACGCCGAGCCTGAGGTGGCATAGACCTTAAGCTGTACGACTTACAATTCCACAATGTCTGAAACAATAAAGCAGTTACCTTCGCAATCGAGACTGACAGCTGCGAAGTCCGGGAAAGAGCGGTCAACGATCCTGCCCTTCCCGCAGGCCACGTCCACCTTTGGCGAAGCCTCGAACAATGGCCATAAAACAGCGATTCCGCTCATCAAGGACCTTTGCGAAGCCCTCCAACGCGAAGGGATTTCCTACTGTCACTGGAAGAGTAATTGGCGACTCGGACGTTCATTGAACGGCGACAGCGACCTGGACCTGCTCGTATCCGGCGCAGACGCCCAACGGTTTGCGATTGCAGCTTTCGGTCTGGGCTTTATTCAAGCGGCACCGGCACGGAATGAGGAGACGACGGGAATCGCCCACTTTTATGGATGGGATTCTGAGGCCGAGAAATTCGTCCATCTGCATGTGTATTATCGTCTGCTGTTGGGCCACGAGCTGACGACTAATTACCATCTGCCCATTGAAAAGTTGCTGCTGCAATCAGTCAGACGAGTTGGGCTCATCCCCGTTCCCCAGCCCGAGTTTGAGCTGATCGTATTTGTACTGCGGAAGGTCCTCGGCTTCTGGACCAGCGAAGCAATTATGCGCTGGTTGCTCGCGGGCCCTTCCGAGTTTGAAAAGATGGCGCGGGAATTGAATTATCTTGAAGCGCATACGGATCGTGCCACCGTTCACCAACTTTTGGGCCAGCTCGTCCCTGGCCTGACGGTCTCTTTCTTTGAGCGTTGTCTCGAATCGCTTCGGTTTGAAAGTTC
Organism: Pyrinomonadaceae bacterium; assembly: GCA_035630655.1. GTDB lineage: Bacteria > Acidobacteriota > Blastocatellia > Pyrinomonadales > Pyrinomonadaceae > PSRF01. The sequence goes on along the minus strand of DASQKG010000092.1, from coordinate 1,115 downwards.
AGTGTGGAAGCGGACTATAGCTCGACTCCAACTCGAGAAAGCCCTGGCAGGGCATCGGCGCCGTCATGCCCGTGCAGATGGCATCCTAAAGTTGTGGCGACTGTTGAACGATAGACTTCGCGAACGCGCTTTAGGGCGACGTTTTGCCAATGGAGGCGTGTTAATGGCGCTGGTTGGTGGCGACGGCGCGGGCAAAACAACAGCCGTTAATTCGCTCAGGCGCTGGCTCGATCAGGACTTTGCAGTTCGAGCTTTCCATTTTGGCAAACCACGACGCTCACCGCTTACCCTCGCTGTCATTATTGCATTAAGAGCTTGGGGGCTGATCCGGTCCACGTTAAATGGATTCCTCGGCCGTCTCGCGAGCGAGTATTCACCGGATCATCCGGGATACCTGCACCTGGTGCGCTGGGTTTGCGCCGCCAGAGATCGACATCGTGTCTATTTGAAAGCCCGCCGGTTTGCCAACCGGGGAGGGATAGCGATCTGCGATCGCTACCTCCTGCCGAAGATCTTCCTGATGGATGGTCCTAACATCGCTCAGAGTCTGGACTGTAGGGAATTAACCTGGTTTAGCAAAGCTTTGCTCAAGGCAGAGAACAAATACTACGGCCAGATCATGCAACCCGATCTCCTCCTGATCTTGCGAGTCGATCCCGAAATCGCCGTCCGACGCAAAACCGACGAAAATGAACATCACGTTCGCACGCGATCTCAGGAAATCTGGCAAACAGACTGGAGTGATGCGCGAGCTTGTCTGGTTGACGCCGGCCAGACACCGGCAAAGGTTTTGGCTGAGCTCCGCGCTTTAATCTGGCAACAGATCTGACGCTCATTTCTTTCATGCCACGCCCATTAACCGCTGAGATCATTGGACCGGCAGGCGCCGGGAAAAGCACACTTATAGGTTTGCTGGGAGGACGCGACGAAACAATCAGAACCGGACTGAGTCTTTGGGGGTTGCCTTTGCCTTTGCTGGCGACCGGGACCTTCTCGTCGTTAACTGACCTAGTGGCGCTGTTCGGTCGGCGCAGCTTTAGTTTGGAAGACCTGAAGCTTGTCATTCAGATCAATGCGCTGCGCCAACTCCTCAGTCATGAGTCTGAGAAGGACTA
>DASQKG010000091.1:0-7894 GCA_035630655.1 Pyrinomonadaceae bacterium | reverse complement strand
GCGGGACAACGTCCGGCTAACAGTGAGCCAACCGTGGAGTGGTACCAGGAGCTTTCTCGAACATTAGGGATTGAGGATAGAGTGACTTGGTTGATTCGGCATGTCGAGGATAAGGAGATTCCTGAAATTTTCAACTGCGTTGATTTAGCCGTTCTTCCTTACATGAAATCATTTGAAGCGCAAAGTTCAGTGCTTAGTATTGCGGCAGCTTATGATGTTCCTGTGATAGCCAGTGATGTCGCGAATATTGGCGAAACCGTTAGGGAGTTTGAATTAGGCTTGTGCGTCGAATCGGAATCTGCCGAGCAGTTGGCGGAAGGACTTCGCACTTTAGCTATTACGCCTCGGAGTTCGAATACCAGTGCTCAGAGATTCGCCCGCATTAGCAATTGGACCGAGGTGGGCCGGCAGTACTGGTTGCTTTATAGGGATCAGCTTCATTCTTTAGGCAAAGGTGAGAATACATGACGGCTTTTAAAGAAGGTATACCGGACGATTTCTCAGACCCAATTTGTCTGCCTGCAAACCCAGACCAGGCGCGCAGTTGGCAAGAAGCAAGCCGGTTATGGTGGGAAACTAATCCCATGCGGTACGACTGGAAGGAAACCATTAGCAGTGAGGAGTTCACTCGAGAGTTCTATGACGAGATTGATGAACGTTTTCTATCCAGTGTCAGAGAGTTTATGCCATGGCAGGAGATTCCCTTTGATCCCTTAATAGATTTCGAGTCTTTGCGAGACAAAGACGTGCTTGAGATCGGGGTCGGCAATGGCACTCACGCCGGACTGCTAAGCCAGTACGCGCGCTCCTACACCGGCATAGACCTTACAGAATATGCAGTCAAAAGCACGTCGCAGCGGATTCGCCTCCTCGGGCGCAAGGCATCCATAATGCAAATGGATGCAGAGCATTTGCAGTTTGCCGACAACTCGTTCGATCTGATTTGGAGTTGGGGTGTGATTCATCACTCGTCGAACACTGCGAAGATCCTTAAAGAAATTCATCGAGTGCTACGACCGGCCGGCCAGGCCATAACCATGGTCTATTACCGCAGCCTCTGGAGCTATTATGTGGTCAACGTCTTATTCCGCGGTATTCTTCAAGGTCAACTGCTGAAGACTCGCTCATTACACAAAATCAATCAGCTTCAGACAGACGGTGCAATCGCAAGGTTTTATTCACGCCATGATTGGAACGTTGGCGTATCCGACTTATTTGATATTGAACGGCTTTTGGTTTACGGCACGAAAGCTGAACTCATTCCACTTCCAGCGGGAAAAGTCAAAAATTTGGTAACCCGGTTAATCCCCGATGGCGCGAGTCGGCTGCTCACCAACAGATGCAGATTGGGGACGTTTCTTGTTTCCTCGTTAAGAAAGCGCGACTGACGTTTACAGGGCGATCCTTAGATTCTAATCCGCTTCAGGGCGCTCGTTGCTAGAAAACGGCCCCTCCAAAGTACAGGAACTGAAGTTTGTCAAACGCTATATGTGAAGTAGCAAAATGAGAGTCGCCTACTTAACCGAAATACCAACGCCTTACCGCGAACCGCTGCTTGATTTGTTGGCGAATCAAGATGGGCTGGAACTTGAGGTCCTTTATTGCTCCACGACTGCGCGGGGTCGAGACTGGAAATGGGATCACAAGGCCCATGAATGCCTTCCCGGTATCAATGCCGCTACCGGACAAGGAAATTTATTTCTTAATCCTACTATCGGTAGGCGACTTTCGCGCGGCCAATACGATGTTGTGGTGATTAGCGGTTATGCTCATCCGACCATGGTGATGGCGATGCTCTGGTGTGCCTTACACAAGGTCCCCTATATCCTCTTGTCTGAATCCCAACACCTAACGAGGCGATCTCAGCTAAGACGGTTTGTCAAAAGACCATTAATCCAGTTTGCAATCAAGCGAGCTTCAGCTTTCCTGGTCATGGGGGCTGACGGCCGGGATTATTTGATGTCATACGGCGCCTCGCGAGAACGGATTTTCTTCTTTCCAAACACCCCCGATGTCGAGCGAATTGCCGAAGAGGTGAGAGTCTGCAGACTAAACAAAGCTGAACTTAAAAACGAACTGGGTTTGCTGGGCAAGTTCTTGATTCTATTTGTTGGACGACTAGCGGAGGAAAAGAACGTCGAAATTTTGCTCTCGGCGTTCCGCCTGCTTCAGCGTGACTTTCCGGATTCCGGCTTGGCAATCATAGGCGACGGCCCTAGGCGCGAACTGTTAATGAGACTGGCAGGTGAGCTTTCCCTATCCAATGTGACCTTTGTCGGATTTGTGGATCCCGAAGACTTGCCAAAATATTATGCGCTTGCTGACGTCTTCGCCCTGCCGTCAATCTACGAACCATGGGGCGTCGTAGTTTTGGAAGCCATGGCGAGTGCCCTACCAATTGTTATTTCAGACAAGGTAGGCTGCGTTCGTGATCTAGTCCAGGCGAGAGAGAACGGCTTTGTGTTGCCGCCCAGCGATAAGGGCCGATGGGCGGACGCGCTTATTAGTCTCAAGCGCCAGACCGCACTACGGGAAGAAATGGGACGCAATTCGCGGAAGGTAATCAGCGAATTCGATTATGTTTTTTGCATTTCCCAATTTCGACAGGCATTGGCGAGTGTAACTCAGGCAAACCATTCCATCGACGCTGGCCAAAACCAGCTCACAAAGTTGCGTTAGTTCGCTTCAATGGAAACCATTCATTAATGAAACTCCTAATTTTTATTGCGGCGGCTCTTCTGATTCTGGCTGATTCTCACTACGACGTGATAAACGAGCCTTTGAGTACGGGACGCTGGTTGCCGTTATTTCTTTTTGTCCTAATCGGCATTGGAGGGGCTGCCAGGCAACGTAGCCACATACGTAACCCGCGTCTGTTTGACGTCGGAATAATTGCCTGGCTGACATTCGCATTCGCAACCGCTTCGTATTCAGTTTCACCCTTCTTAACTCTTCAAAGAACTAGCACGCTATTGTTAATGTATGTAGCAGTGTTTTGGGTAATTTGGTCGTACGCAGAAAAGCGCGGAGATCAGAACGTGGTCGACGCTTTGTTATCGGCTGGTCTGACCTTCCTAGTAGCCAGCTGGGTTCTAATGCCGATTTTCGAGGGAATGCGCCAGCCCGATGGACGTTTTCGTGGTTTGATGGAAAACCCAAACTCAGTCGGTTTATTGACCGCTCTGTTACTGCCCCTAGCCTTATTCCGTTCTCTTTCAAGACGGGGTCTTTTGGATCACCTGTTACTTGCCCTGATGCTTTTGAGTCTGGCGTTAAGTGGCAACCGAAGCGGAATGATTGCCGGTTTCGTTGGCGCTATGTTTGTACTGTGGCGGGCGCGGAGCCGGATGCGCTGGGTAGTGGGCGCCGCGATAATTGTGATCGCAATGTCCTTTTACACGGATCCGTTCCTTCCGGAAAGTTGGTATGACAATTCTTACGTTAGACCAGAATCAATAGCGACAGGCAGCGGTCGCGTAGAAGTTTGGCCCATTGCGATGGAGATTGTTGAAGAGCGTCCGTTGATGGGATTCGGTTTTGGCACTGAAGAACTCCTATTGGAATCACACGGGTTCGACGCCAGTAGTTTTCTAGAACATCGGGGTGCATATTTTCATAATTCCTACCTCGGCTTAGTTGCGCAAACGGGTTACATTGGAGCCACGGCCTTCTTCCTCCCGTTATTTGTTTTTGGCGTTTGGCAGTTTTGGAAAAGCAGGCAGGAAACTCAGTTAACGCTGACACCTGCACTTCAAGGTACTCTTCTCTGCGGGCTCATACTCTGCACAGCAGAAAGCTGGGTCTATTCCATGGGCAACCCCTTCGCTTTTCCTTTTTGGGTTAGTGTTATGTTATTGATGCGTAGGCCCCACCTAGAACGAAAACGGCTGCCGTCTAGACCATTGGGCTTTCCTTCATTCAGCCTGCGAAGGCCTATGATCAACGTACCGACGTCTCCTCTGAGGCTGTCACGATCAAAGGACGGCGTTCAGACTTCCTGAATTACGAGTCGGGCAAAAATCGTTGGGTAAACTACTGCAGATTTTCTCGGGTTTATGCGAGACGAACGTCGGGCGACGAAACTCCGACATGCGAATCCTGAAGACCACGCAGACTTATTACCCTTACCTCAGCAAGGGTGGGCCGCCGGCGAAGGTGCGCGCGATTGCGAAGGCGCTCGTCGGGCGGGGGCACGAGGTAACGGTGTTGACGGCGGACCTGGGTCAGGGGCAGGCCACAGGGGCAGGGGGAGCCGGAGGGGCCGGGGGACCAGCAGGAGGAACGGACGGAAAAATCGGCGCGAACGGATGGACATCGCAGGATGATGGAGTGAACGCGATTTACCTGCGGACGCTTCAAAACTATCGCGCCACGACCATCAACCCGCAGGTTCTGAGTTTCTGCGCGCGACGCCTGCGCGACTACGACCTCGTACATATCTATGGACTCTACGATCTAATTGGGTCAACGGCTGGCTGGTTTTGCCGCCGTTATTCCATTCCCTACGTGGTGGAGCCGCTGGGCATGTTTGGGCCAAAAGTTCGCAGTCAACAGAAGAAGCGGCTTTATCGCAAGCTGGTTGGCAACGCGCTTTTTGGGGGCGCCAAAGCAATCATTGCCACTTCCGAAACTGAGCGCGAAGAATTGATCGACGGGGGAATTCCGGCAGAGAAGATTGTCCTGCGCCGCAATGGAATCGACCTGAGCGAGTTTGAATCGTTGCCCGCGCGCGGCGCATTTCGCGCCGGTCTGGCATTTGATGAGGAGAGTCCGTTGATAGTGTTTCTCGGCCGGCTCTCAGCTATCAAAGGACTGGACAACCTGGTGAAGGCGTTTGCGCGGCTCGAGACTGAGACGCATCTGGTGATAGCCGGTCCCGACGATCACGACGGTTGCGCAGAGACGGTCCAAGCATTGATCGATGAGTTTGGCCTTGGGAACCGGGTGACTCTAGCGGGTCCGCTCTATGGAAAGAAGAAACTTGAAGCGTTGGTTGATGCCACGTTTTTTGTGCTGCCATCACGTTATGAAAGTTTTGGAAACGCAGCAGCGGAATCCATTGCCTGCGGCACCCCCGTTCTGGTCACGGATCGTTGTGGGATCGCTCCGCTCATTGATGGAAGCGCTGGCCTGGTCGTTCCTTATGACGTTGAAGCATTGCACGGTGGGATGAAACGGATGATTGAAGATCGAGCATTTTTAACTCAACTTCAGAGCCGTTGCGCCGAGATTGCGAGGGGTCTTTCCTGGGATGAACCCGTGAGCGAGATGGAGAGGCTTTACGACAGTCTGCAGTCTCCAATGGTCAGTCGGCACTCTCAGGATTCAACTCCTGGGATACAGACCGGTTACTGATTCTCAGGGACTAGCGACGCGAAGTAATTATGTGTGGGATTTGTGGAGCGGCTGATTTTTCCGGCGCGGTGAACGCGGCGGAGGTTGTGCGGCGGATGACGCCGACGATGCAGCATCGTGGGCCGGATGATGAGGGCTTTGCCGATTTCGGATTTCGGATTTCCGATCTCGGGCAAAGGGCTAAGAGCGAAGCGCAAAGGGGTAAGAGCGAAGGGCAGGGAGATGCTGCAGATTCGGATATTGGCGGCGCGCTTTCGATTGGCATGAGGCGCCTCAGCATCATCGACCTCGAGGGAGGACATCAACCAATCTTTAACGAAGATGGAATGGTAGGCGCAGTGCTCAATGGCGAGATCTATAACTTCCAGGAGTTGCAAAACCAACTTAAGGATCGCGGTCATATCTTTCACACACGTTCAGATTCCGAAGTGGTCGCGCACGCATATGAGGAGTGGGGACCTGAGTCCGTCGAACGTTTTGAGGGGATGTTTGCGATTGCGGTCTGGGACGGGCGCGGCGCAGAAGAGGGCGGCCGCAGTCATAGTCCAGAGGGCACTTTGTTTCTGGCTCGCGATAGGATGGGGATTAAGCCGCTTTACTACTACGTGGAACTCCAAAGTCCAAAGTCCAAAGTCCAAAGTCACTTTCCGGAAGAAGGAGTTGGGACATCGGAGTCTGGATCCCGGAAGCGTTTTCTTTTTGCATCCGAAGTTCGCACGCTTCTCGCCAGCGGTGTTGTTCCAAGGCGGCTTTCGCGAGCTGCGTTGGAGAGTTATCTCTTGTTTGGATCGGTAAGTGAACCGATGAGTTTGGTGGACGGTGTGTTATCGCTGCCGCCCGGGCACACAATGACGATTGCCCTAGGCGATTCCACCCAGGCGATCAAACCCAAACCGTATTGGAGTCTCGGTTCGCGAATCGCGGAGGTATCTAGCAGCCGCAAGTCGGCTGATAATCAGGCTTCAAACATCAAGGCTTTCGGGAACGGGCACGCTAAGGTGGATAGCACGTCGCGGAATCACACAGCTGCGCGTGTGCGAACGTTGTTGGAAGAAAGTGTACGCAGTCATCTGATTGCTGATGTCCCGGTGGGCGTGTTTCTGAGTGGTGGCATCGACTCCACCTCGCTCGCTGCCCTCGCGAGCCGTGAAGTTTCAGGCATCCACACGTTTACTGTGGCCTTTGCTGAGAAAGAGTTTAGCGAAGCGGCAATTGCGCGCCGAACAGCGGCGAGGTTTGGCACGACGCACCAGGAAGTAATGTTGAGCGGTGATGAAATGCTTGCGCGTCTGGATGAGGCCGTGGGTTCGCTCGACCAGCCGACGATGGATGGCATTAACACATACTTTGTCTCGTGGAGCGCGCGACAGGCTGGACTCAAGGTGACACTTTCGGGTTTAGGCGGCGACGAAGTGTTTGGCGGGTATAGCTCCTTTCGACGCACGCCGAAATACCAACGCCTGGCGGCGGCGGGCGCGCACTTTCCCGGTTCGGTTAGGTCAGCCATGAGCGCGACCTTTTCCGTGGCGACGTCTGCGGCCGGCGCCGGCAGCGTGAGTCGCTTCAAGGCGGGTGACGTCACCCGAAAGATTTCCGCGTTATGGAATTCGCCCGACGCGTTGCCTGATCCTTTCTACTTCGGCCGAGCGCTTTTTACTCCCGCCCAGGTTTCATCGTTGCTAACGCGCGCGGAGTCTGTTGACCCACCGCTCTGGTGGAACTGGCTTTCGGAAAGTGCGAAGGAGGCGAGGGAACTGGACTCTTTCGCAGCCGTCTCCTGCATGGAAATGCAGTCGTATCTGGTAAACACTCTGCTGCGAGACACCGATTCGATGAGCATGGCCCATTCGCTCGAAGTTCGCGTACCGTTTCTTGCTCATCGGCTGGTTGAGTTTGTCACGTCACTGCCGCAGGAAAGGAAGTTGCGCAAAGGGGTGCCGAAGGCTCTGCTGGTTGCCGCGCTGGGAGATCTTTTGCCTGACGAGGTTGTGAACCAAACAAAGCGCGGATTTACTTTTCCCTGGGCTGATTGGTTACGCGGACCACTAAAGGAACGGATCGAAAACGGGTTAGCCGAGCTCTCGCCGGCATTGAAGGAAGCGATCGATGCGGACGGCGTGTGGCAGATATGGCAAGACTACCTGGATGGAAAAACGAGCTGGTCGCGTCCATGGAGTCTATACGTGCTGAATGAATGGGTGAAGCGAAACCTGGAGAATTAGCCGCGGATTAACGCGGACGGACGCAGATCAGGAGAAGACAGGAGGCAGGAGGCAGGAGGCAGAGGTTCCGAAAATCATTGTTGCATGTCAACGACCAATCAAACTCTACTTGCCGCTAAACGTGAAGCGAGTTGTTCCGCGCTTCGCGCTCAATTGCGGGCGAGCCGCCCGCGTTCCCAGTGAAGAGCTTGACTCAGTGAGGCGAAGTCTCTGCAAATGAGCGGTCAAAGGACTGGGGCGCCTTCGACAACGCTTAACTCCGATCCTATCCGCGTGAATCTGCGGCTAATTATCCTTTCAAGCTTTGAACCTCGGAA
>DASQKG010000090.1:0-7719 GCA_035630655.1 Pyrinomonadaceae bacterium | reverse complement strand
TCGATTAAATCAAATTCCTGATCGTCCAGCTTCACCGCCGCAGGAGCGGTGACGATATCGACCACGAAACTATCGTCGGCTGGAGAGCTGACTCGGTTACGTCCAGCATTCTTGGAATTGTAGAGGGCACGGTCGGCGGCCACGACAAGCGAGTCGCGCGACGATGCATGGGTCGGAAAAGTTGCTACGCCGAAGGAAGCGGTGACTTTCCCAAACTTAGGCACTTCCGTCTGCTCGATCCTTTGTCGCAAGCGTTCAGCAACCAGCACTGCGCCTTCGGTATTAGCCTGTGGGAGGATAATCACAAATTCATCTCCACCAAATCTGGCTGGAGTATCTACTGCGCGCAACTCAGCCCGTAGGTTGTCAGCGAGCATGCAGAGCGCGACGTCGCCGGCGTCGTGACCGGCTTGGTCATTGATATGTTTGAAGTTGTCCAAATCAAGCATTATCAGCGAGAGAGGTTGGCGCATGCGTGTGGCAAGATGCAAATCACGCTCGAGTTGCAATTCAAACGAACGGCGGTTATAGCATCCGGTAAGGCCATCGGTGAGGGCCTGTTGCTGCATCTGCGCAAAGAGGTGCGCCTGGTTAACGGCGACCGCAAGCTGATCGGCTACGGTGTGCAAGAGCAACAACTCATTGTCTGCCCACGCTCGCGTTACATCATCAGATCGAACTAACAGCAGTCCGACGTAACTTCCCTGGTAAATGAGTGGAACCACCGCGTCGGCCGGAACACCGCTATCCGTTGAGTGCTCGCCGTCGACCACATACGCTTCAGGAAGATCCGAAAGTCGATTGCTGATCAGGTCAACATCGCCGAGTAGTTCGTTGGCGGCACCGCCATGGGTGGAACGGGGGCGAATGTAGTGCTTGGTCATCTGGCGGCCGACGAGTGCACCTTCAACTCTTACCACGCATGCATGAACATTAAGCGCACGACCAACTTCATTGGCAGCGGTCTGCAAAACGCTATCAAGTTCGAGTGAATTTCTGATGGCCGTAGCTAGTCGGTTAACTGCGATTTCGCGTTCAGCTTGTTCCTGTAAAAGTCTTGCAAGTTTCGTCGTTACGCCAAGTGTCAATTGCAGCGAAGTGGCTTTAGGCATGGAGACGCGAACCGCATTCGAAAAGGTCTTTGAATGGAACGGATGCTCGGCGGTAACGCGGGCCATCAAGTATTCCAACGCTGAGTAAACGACGTCAGGCTCAAACGTCCAAACGACGAGGTCCCTCGCGTCTTCTCCCTCGGTGCTGTGAACCGACGCCAGCAAAGCAGAGAATCGCGCATCTGCGATTACCACAAACCGTTCCGTGATAGCGCCCTGGTCGGTTTCCTCAAATACCACCGTATCTTTGTCCTCTCTCCCTCGGCTGAGCATGCTACTGGACATTGCGTCCTGAGGTCGGAGCCACAGGAAGAGGTTTTTGGCGGTTTGTTCGAGTTCCTTGATGCGAGCCATATCTCTGGCCGCGCGATGAGGAGCAGCGGGCAGACTTTCGACCACGAGCGCGCCCAGATTGTTTTCCAGTACGACATCCTCAAAATAGCGATGAAGTTGCGCGATGGTGGATCCGGCACAGGGCACGGGCATCAACTGTCTGGGATGTTGGGCCAGGAGGGAATGATACAGGGAATACATAGGTGAAGAATCACCGAAGGAACTGGGTCAGGATCGGGAGATTTACTATTTGTTGAGGCGTTTACCGCACGGCGGCTCAAGGAAGGCCAATTTCATTTTACATTGATCAACACTCACTGTCTATCTAATTTCTGGAAGAGTAAATTTCTTACCGCTAAAGCTTGATGTAAGTGCTAAGTGCTGTGGCAGTCAAAGTTCCGTCGTGGTCAAACACCTCAGCGGAGACCACGATCAGTCTGCGTCCGGCTCGAACCACTTTGGCGGTTGATATCATCCGTCCTTCGGTGACTGGTCGCAGGTAGCTAATTGTGAGGTCAACCGTGGTTACCCTCTCCCTGGTAGCAAGCAGGGGCATGATGGCGAAAGCCATTGCGCTGTCGATTAGTGACGCAACAGCCCCACCATGAACGACGCCGTGGTTTTGGGTCAGTTCCTTTCGCACGGGCATACCGAGCGTAGCAATCCCGCGCCCTATATGTTCGAGCTCGATGCCCAGAAGCGCTGCGTAGGGGACAGCGGCAAGAGCTTTGTGAATTCGTTTCAATTGGGTCGCAGTGAGCTTTGCTTCCCTCATGAGCGATAACTCACTTCACCGCCCGTCGGTTCGACAATGACCGCCGTGCCGTAGGCCAGCACTTCAGTCACCCCGGTCGAGAGTTCCGTCGTATCGTAGCGTGCGCCGACCACAGCGTTAGCCCCGATCTCAGTTGCATGCTGCAGCATGATGTCAAACGCATCCGAACGCGTTTGTTCGCAAAGCTTCGTCCACGCGGTAATATTGCCCCCGACAATCGTTTGCAGCGAAGCTCCGATGGTGACAAAGATGTTGCGCGAGCGAACCACGATACCGCGAACAATTCCCAAGTTTTGGCTGACGCGAAAGTTTGGCAGTTCAAAAGCGGTGGTGACCATTTGATGAGATACCGAGTAACGCGGTGGACTCACGTCATATGGTGCTCTTCGATCCAAAGGGTCTCTATTCATAATTTTCCTCGTGTGGGCTCAGGAGCTGAACAAGCTGACTTTTTTTGTTTTCGGTTTCTGTTCACTTGGTATCCAAAGGTAATCCTTCAACTCGCAGCGGCCGCTCTTACTGAACTGCACGCCTTCTGTTTCCAGCATTCGCTGCTGCTTGTCATGTGGCAAGGCGATGCGGCCGGTGGAACACGCGCCTTTGGCATTGATTACCCGATGCCATGGAGTTTTATCATCGGAACCGTGCATTACAAATCCAATGGTCCTGGGTGTGTAACCCTCGCCCAGGATTTCGGCGATCTGGCCGTAAGTCATCACGCGACCGCGTGGTATTGAACGGACCAGGCGATACACGCGTTCTCGATACTTCTTGTCAGTTTCTTTCTTCATGCAGCTTCAACTCAAAGTACGCAGTACGGCTCGAGCTGGCGCTCCATCGCCGCTACCGCCGGCAATTTTCAGTGGCAGGCAAATCAGTTCATAGGAACCCGCCGATATTTCACGAAGATCGAGACCCTCAAGAATCGTGACACCGTTGGAAAGGAACATTAGATGAGTTTCAAATTTCTCTGAACGGAATTGTTCAACAGATAAGTAGTCGATGCCCACCAGTCTGATGCCAGCTTCGACCAACAATCTAGCGGCGGCAGAATCCAGGTACGTGTAATCGGACCGAAAACCTTCGCCAGGATTGTTCCAAAATGCTGAGTTGCGCGTCTTGAAAAGTATCCGTTGAGTGCCCTGGAGCGAAAGGGCGGCAACAAACTCCTCTCCTATGACTTTGATATTCACGGGAACTTCAACCACTTCGGCGGTCCCGATGAGATTGTCGAGAGACAGAAATTCGACTTTGCTGCCACCCTCGATGAAATGTGCCGGCGCATCAACGTGAGTCCCTGAGTGGGCGCCAAAATGCAAAAGGGAAACATTTGCATGATCCTCCGGTATCTTCGACCATGGCGTGATCTCAATCCCGGGATCGCTGGGATAGGTTGGCGTTGTTGCGGAGAGTGGCACGCTTACATCGTAGATTTGCATGGAATTGGGGGTGGCGGCCTGTTTTTGGCGGGCATAGTAATTGGCGATTTTGAAATGTGTCAACGTGCAACTAAGTGAGGGGCCCCTTGCGATGTTTGTCATCAGTTCGCTAGCATCCCGCGATCACTCTCAACTGGAGGCTTATTATCGGAATCGAAATTGAGAACAAACCACGCGTGGCCGCATCCAGTTATCTGAACTCGGCGCCGCTAATCTGGAGTTTCAATCATGGCTGGCGCCGGAATGAAGTCGAGCTTTTCGACGCAGTACCTGCGCGGTGCGCAGATCTACTGGCTGCTGAGAGCGTGGACTTTGCCCTGGTGCCGGTAGTCGAATACCAGCGAATCGCAAAAGCGAGGTTGGTGCCTGACGTTTGTGTGGCCTCGCGCGAACAAGTGCGCAGCGTTGTCCTAACCTCACGGCTGAGTAACCTTAAAAAGATAAAGACCGTGGCCCTCGACGAATCGTCTCGCACATCAGCGACACTTGTTAAAATTATCTTCAAAGAGTTCCTGGGATTCGAGCCGCGATGGACCACCACTTCGCCTGATATCAAACAAATGCTTCGCGAGAACGATGCTGCTTTGATCATCGGCGATCCGGGGATGCTATTTGCCAGGGATCATCTGCACCTCTGGGACATGGGCGGGCTGTGGAAAGAGAACACCGGCCTTGGGTTTGTGTTCGCTATGTGGATGTCGCGGGAAAAGATTGAAACTCAGATACCTGATTTTGCTGCCGCTCGGGAAGAAGGTTTGGCTAAGATTGAAGAGATCGTTTCCGAGTACGCAAGTCAAACCCAGCTGGCTCCCGAGGAAATTAGAGACTATCTCAAAAAAAACATTGTCTTTCAGATTGATGAAAACTTAAGCCTTGGGATGCAATTGTATTTCAAACTTGCGCACAAGCATGGATTAATTCCGGAAATGAAACCGCTTCAATTCTTGGAATCCTCCTTGTAGAGAGACCGCTGAGGGAGGAAATGAGTGTAATGCAGCCTGTTAGTTTTGCTGACGATACGATATAGGCGTTCTTGAATTCATGAACCGCTCATACTGAACGGTCCAAACTAACAGTTTGCGTTACATTGCCGCTCTGGATTGCTTAAGACTGGGTCAGCTAATAGACTATAACCATGCCGTCAGAAGTCAGCGAAATCCTCGAGCGGGCCTTGTCGGGTGGGCGTCTTTCGAGCGAAGACTGCACCTCGTTGCTTGAGTCTCACGACATCGCTGCGATTGGGGCCGCGGCCGATGAAATACGCCAGCGCCGTCATCCCGACAATGTTGTTACCTACATCATCGATCGCAATATCAACTACACAAACGTCTGCAACGTAGTCTGCACGTTCTGCGCGTTCTACCGGCGGCCCGGAGCGCCTGACACGTACGTTCGAACCATCGAAGAAATCTGCACGAAGATCGACGAGACTATTGCTCTCGGCGGGACCGGCGTTCTGATGCAGGGAGGATTGCATCCGGACTTTGGCATCGAGTGGTACGAAAACCTACTCAGAAAGCTTCATCAGAAGTATCCTGATTTCCAGCTCCATTGTTTCTCGCCGCCGGAAATACACAACATTCATCTGATTTCCGGTCTCGACTACGAAACGATCATGGGGCGTTTGAAGGATGCGGGACTTTACAGTTTGCCGGGCGGCGGCGGCGAGATTCTTGACGATGAAGTTCGGAAACGTGTTTCCACGAAGTGCACGACTGATGAATGGCTTGACGTGATGCGAGCGGTCCACCGCGTCGGTCTGCGTTCGACGGCAACGATGATGTTTGGTATTGGGGATACGATCGAGCATCGCGTACGACATCTACAGCGAGTGCGTGACCTTCAGGATGAAACAGGGGGCTTTACGGCCTTCATTCCCTGGACGTTTCAAAGAGAGAACACTGCACTGGGCCGGCGAATTAAGGACGAACCTACCGGCGTCGACTATTTGAAAATGCTTTCGGTGTCGCGGTTGTTTCTCGACAATATTGAAAACTTCCAGTCGTCGTGGTTGACCCAGGGACTAAAATTGGGCCAGGTCGCCCTGCGTTTTGGCGCCAACGATATGGGCTCGATCATGATTGAAGAGAATGTGGTGTCAGCCGCTGGGGCACACAACCGTGCAGATGAAAAAATGCTGCGTTACCTGATTCGCGAAGCCGGCTTCGTTCCTCAACAGCGCGATATTCTCTACCGCCACGTCAATCGAGGAATTGGAGGACGGGCCCACGATTGGGTGTCTGAGCCCGCAGACGTCGCAGTCGGTTAGTCAGTCTTCCTTCGTATTCAAACGACTCTCTCTCGGTAATCAACTATGTCTCACCGATCATTTTTCCTTAGCGTCACAGTCTCGATATTGTTCTTGAGCGTCGCTGCGCGTTCACAGGAGACTGCTCCTACACGAGGATTGGATGAGAGCGCGGCGGTTGCACTGCGGAAGAAGGCAATCGAATTGCTGGAATCGGTTGCGGGTCAGGTAGACAGCTTACACTCAGCTGAGAACCGTGCACGTATTGGATCAAACGTCGCTGAGCTGCTTTGGAACCATGACGAAAGGCGTTCGCGCGCCCTTTTCTCGGCTGTCGAGCAAGACATCAGGTTGGGGTTCAATGACACTGATTCAAATGAAGCAGCACACTTCCACACGCTACTGGTTTTTGCGAAGTTGCGAAGCGACACACTTGGCCGGATTGCCAGGCACGATCTCGAATTAGCCCTGGAGTTTCTGCGCGCAACCCGGCCTAATCCGGACGTGCGATTGCCGCCTCAATTGCATGGAGGCGAGAAATCCCTGGAGTCGCGTCTGGCTAGCCAAATTGCGGCGAAGAACCCCCAACTCGCACTCAAACTTGGCCGTCAATCCCTGGCGAAAGGCTTTTCCTACGATCTCTTGTCAGTGCTTACTCAACTACAGCCGAAGGACAAGGATGCGTGGCTGAGTTTTTACAGAGAAATCGTTGACAAACTGAAGGGCGCGAACCTGGAGCAAGATCCGGCAGCAACTGAGTTTGCTCTATACCTCGCCCGGTCGTTTGAACCGCCCGAGGCTGACGAGCAGGTTTACCGGGAGTTGATCGGCGTCCTGGTGGCGAGCGCTTTCGCAAATGGCTGTGCAGATGTGACAGCCGACTACGCTCCGAGGATTTGCGTCGACGTCGGTGCGCTATTTCCGAGGATAGAAAAGTACTTCGCCCAGAGCGCCGCCTCCTTAAAGCGATGGGTCGGGGATGGGCAAAACTATCACGGTCCAACGATGTCGGCGCACATGCAAGAAGTCATTGCGAATGGAACAGTCGACGAGATTCTTGCGCTGACGGGGAGGGATCCGTACCTGGACCGGCAGGTCTTGTGGGCGGCTATGAATAAAGCAGAAGCCTCGGGCGACATTGCCAGGGCTCGCCGGATCGCTGCCGAGACTACGGATGAGGGGCAGCGTCGCTACATGCTCGCTCAGATAGATCGCAATGAAATGTCGAGGTCTGTGAACCAGGAGAAGCTGGCTGCAATTCAACAACAGCTCAGTCGCTTCCGCAGCAACGACCAGAGGATTCAGTATCTTTTGCAACAAGCCGCTCAAATTGGTGGAAACGATCGGAAGGTGGCATTGGGGTTTCTCAATCAAGCCGGCCAGCTCATTGATTTGGCCAAGCCCGGCAGAGCACAGCTCCAGGGACATCTCGCGCTGTCGATGCTGTATTGCTCCCTGGGGAGCAACCGCGGCTTCACAATTATGGAATCACTGATGCCGAGGCTGAACGAACTGGTGACCGCTGCCTCAGTCCTGGATGGGGTTGAAAACAATTACTTCAGGGACGGAGAGTGGAATATGACGGGTCAAGGCGTCCTAGGCAGTCTGCTGACCCACCTCGCTCACAATGCCGGATGCTTTGCTGTCCTGGACTTTGATCGCTCAGTGACTTTAGCCAGACAATTTGACCGCCCAGAATTGCGTCTGATGGCCCAGCTAAGACTCGCGCAGGGTGTCCTGACGAAGCAGCCGAATGCGCTGCGGAGGCTCGAATGAACTGCCCATCTGTATTGCATGACCAAACCAATTAAA
>DASQKG010000089.1:0-25429 GCA_035630655.1 Pyrinomonadaceae bacterium | reverse complement strand
CACATTGCGTCGAGCGGATTGGAAACGATGATTAGGATTGTATCAGGTGAGCGTTTCACTACTTCATCGACGACATTAGAAACAATGCCGGCGTTGGTCTTCAGCAAGTCGTCGCGGCTCATACCAGGCTTGCGTGGCAGTCCGGCAGTGATGATGACGACATCGGAGTTTTCTGTACCGTCGTAGCCGTTGAGTCCGGTTAGCCTAACGTCAAACCCTTCAATTGGCGCCGCCTGGGCCAGGTCTAATGCCTTGCCTTGCGGTACACCGTCGACGATATCGACCAGCATAACGTCGCCGAGTTCTTTCGCTGCCAGCCAGTGAGCGGCAGTCGCGCCCACGTTACCGGCGCCAACCACCGTGATCTTATTTCGCGCACCCATTTGTTTTGTCCTTTCAGGCCAGGAAACAGACAGATCTGAACCGTTGGTTCCTGCGTATTTAGAGTTAAGAATGCTAGGATTTGAAAGACGGCGAGTTTATATGTCTGTCGGAGAGATAGTCAAGAAACACGTGAGTTTGGACCAAACCCGCGACATGCGTTCTACTGCGAGATGTTCCGCTAACCACTTACTCCGGAGGAGCCGGATGTTTATAGACCAACAACTGTCACCTGAGAAGCGCACCAGCGGAGCGCAATGTTTCCGCGAACAGACATCAGCACCTCCTCTACATTCCGCTCCTCTGGAGCGGGAATCCAGTGGGATCTTTGATCTATAAACATTACGTCCCTCCGGGACCGTAGCGTGTTGTCGAAAAATAACCACACAGATTTATGATGAATGGTGACGACGCAAACAAATTAATCAACATCCTGCAACTCGCTTACTCCGGTGAGCTGGCCGCGGCTTATGCCTATCGAGGTCACTGGCATTCCGTTAGTGATGCGGAAGAACGCGCACGCATCGAACAGATCGAGAATGAAGAGTGGCATCATCGCCGGCTGGTCGGGGAGATGCTTCAGAAGTTGGGAGCGCAACCTAACCAACGTCGCGAGAGACGAGCTTTAATCATCGGTCGCTCGCTTGGCTTTCTCTGCCACCTCACGGGCTGGTTGGCGCCCATGTATGGAGCCGGAAGACTCGAGAGTCACAACATTCGCGAGTATGAAACAGCAGCTCGGTATGCGCGTGACTGCGGACGCGAAGAATTTGTCGACTGCCTGCTAACGATGGCCGAAGTAGAATGGGAACATGAGAAATATTTCCGGTCGCGCGTTCTCATTCACTTGCTAGGCAAACGTCTTCCCATCTGGTCCGAACCACCCGCAAAAGAAAGTATTCGGGATAGTTTCGCCCATGAACTGCCGGAGGAGTTTGAGCTCGCTGAAGCGACGTAAAGCAAACTGTTAGTTTGCTTGGCGGGTGTTTCCAGGCAGCTTTGAATTCAATGATCCAGCAAACTAACAGTTTGCTTTACCATGCGCTGGTTAGTCTCTCAGTCCGCGTGATAAAATCCCGCCAGTTAATCAATATGTTTCGCCCGAAAGAATTAAATCATCGCCCCCTCGATAGCCGCTCGAATCTCTTTGCGGACTAGTCTTTTGTCACGTTCAAACTTGCCACGTGTTTGACGAGAGTCTCAGACTTTCGCCTCGAAGGCTTCACCAGCGGTTTCAATCAAAGGAGAGTGTAAATGTCGACTTCTACCATGGCGCCGCCAAAGCGACCCGAAATCAAAACCGCCCTGCCTGGTCCCAAGGGTAAAGAAATCATTGCGGCCGACGCGCAATATGTGACTCCTTCGTATCCCAGACCTTCTTTTAAGTTGGTTGCCGATCACGCCCAGGGTGTTTGGGTTGAAGACGTTGACGGTAACGTGTTTCTCGATTGCAACGCCGGTGTCGCCGTTTGTTCGACGGGGCATTGTCACCCGGAAGTGGTGCGCGCGATTCAGGATCAGGCTGAGCAGCTTATTCATATGTGCGGCACCGACTACTACTATCGCCACATGCCGGAGCTGGCGAAGAAGCTTGACGAGATAGTACCGGTTCCCTCGCCCACGAAAACACACTTCGCTAACAGCGGCACGGAAGCGGTTGAAACGGCGCTGAAGTTGGCAATGCACGCAACCGGTCGCGAAAAGTTCATTGCTTTCTTCAACAGTTTTCATGGACGCACGCTGGGTTCGCTATCGCTGACGTCTTCCAGGTCTGCACAACGACTGGGCTTCAAACGACAGGCGCTGGATGTGGTCCATGTTCCTTATCCGAATGAGTTTCGCAATCCCTTCAGCTCCGCCGATTGCGGAGACGGAGGCGCAGGCCAGGGAGCGCTCAACTGGATTGAAGAGCGGTTGTTCAAAACTACGACTCCAGCAGAAGAAGTCGCGGCTATCGTTGTCGAAGCGGTCCAGGGTGAAGGCGGATATGTTCCTTCTCCCAAGGGCTTTCTACAGGGCTTGCGGCGCATCTGCGACAAACATGGAATCCTGCTGATCATCGACGAGGTCCAATCCGGAATGGGCCGGACCGGAAAGATGTTTGCGAGCGAGCACTATGGAGTGGAGGCGGACATTGTTTGCATCGCCAAAGGAATTGGTTCGGGCTTGCCGATAGGCGCCTGCGTGGCGCGCGCTGATTTGATGAACTGGAAACCTGGCGCACATGCGTCGACGTTTGGAGGAAATCCTGTTTGCATCGCCGCTGCCTTGAAGACAATTGAACTGCTGGAAGGCGGCCTGGTTGAGAACAGCGCGAACGTTGGCGCATATCTGAAGTCGGGACTTGAACGATTACAGCAGAAGTATGACTGTATCGGCGACGTGCGCGGAATGGGAATGATGATTGGCGTGGAGTTTGTGGAAGACCGGACTTCAAACAAGGCTGCGCCGGAACTGCGTGATCGCATCGAGGTTGCATGCTTTGAACGTGGCTTGATTATTCTGGGCGCTGGAGCAAACGCGATTCGCTGGTCGCCACCGTTGATCCTGACCAAGGAGAATGTTGACGTGGCGCTGGAAATATTCGACGCGGCGATTGCAGCGTCAGTGAGTTAGCAGAAACGCAGATAAAACGTAACGCAACTGTTAGTTTGCGGATGATGCGCCAGTTGCCTCTTTGCGCAATCCACAAACTAACAGTTTGCGTTACAGTTTTTCGGCAATTTCATTCATACGCGCGCGCAGCCTTTCCTCATCGACTGTTGTCACTCGCCCTTCCCGATAAACTTCCCGCCCAGCAATCGCCGTCAGGATCACATCACGTCCAGAAGACGCAAAGATCAGCGTGTTCGTGACCTCGTAAGAAGGAATTTGATGCGAACTACCGAGCGAGACAACAGCAAAGTCCGCGCGAGCACCCTGTCTTAACGCTCCCATCTCTGTCTCCAAACCTACCGCCTCCGCGCCTCCAGTAGTCGCAATCCTCAAAGCATCCGCGGCCCCCAGAAAAACGCGGCCAGTTGTCTCCTCAGCGTGCAAGCGCGAGGTTAATAACCCGAACCGTGCTTCCTCGAGCAGGTCACAAGTATTGTTGCTGGCAACCGAGTCGCTGCCGAGACCAACAGCAATTTCGTTCGTGACGAACTTCAACAAAGGCGCGAATCCGTGGCCCAGTTTGGCGTTTGACTTGGGACAGTGTGCCACGCTCGTTCCCGACGATTTCATGATTTCGATATCGGCGTCGTCCACGTGAATACAATGGGCCAGTAACGGACGTGTATTAAGTATGCCGCGGTCGCTTAGATATTTAATCGGGGAAATGCCGGGCGCTTGCCAGTCAATGCTTCTGCTTCTGAGTCCCTCAGCAAAAGGCCCCTTCCCTTCCCGAATCAGTGAAACCTCCATAGAAGTTTCAGCAGCATGCATCATGACCGGGAGCCCTTCGTCAATCGCAAACCTGGAAATCATTTCAAGCTGAGGCGCGCACACTGTGTAAGGTGCATGCGGCGATACGCCAGCCCTGACCAGCGATGTCTCACGTTCGCGAAGCTCTGCGACTTTGGCCCTCAGCTTTTCAAAGTTGTCTTTCGCCAGACGTGGGTCCGGGCCAAACGATTCCTGAAACACGACTCCCGCCAAACCGGCGTCATTTAGTGCCTGCATGGTGGTGGCTGCGGAATCACTGGCGTCAGCAACACACGTAACACCGGCCCGTATCGCCTCACATGCGCCCCACGCTGCCGAAACGTAAAGGTCCTCGGCCGTCATCCGCTCGAGTCGCGCGAAGGTTAGTTTTCTTAACCAGGCGAAGAAGTCAGTCTCTTCGTTTTCAAGGAAACCGCGCATGGCGGTTAGCTCGAGATGTGAATGAGCGTTAACGAGACCGGGAATAATTGCCGCCTCGCCAAAATCCTGAAGGTTTGATTGAGGAAACTGGTTCGCTAATTCAGCGCGTGTGCCGACCGAGACGATACGGTCGCCTTCCACGGCAATCGCGCCCTCTGCGATAGCGGGGGAGGTGACAGGCAAAACCCATCTGGCGCAATAGAGGGTAGTCATTGTCTTGTAGTCAGCCCGTTACTTGTTATCTCTGTTGTCGCAACGGGGCTGCGTCTGCAAAGCCCCGTCGGGGCAAAGACCAAACACCTAATCTTTTCTCGTTGGCGACACGACCGGCGTATGACCGACCTGTGCAGGTCCTTTCAGTTTGCGATAGCGCTCGAGGATAGAAACAACGTAAGCACGCGTTGAAGCTATGTTGATCTTATTGATGAACTCCTCTTCAGAAAGCACACGCCCTGCTTCCGTGGGTTTACTCCACTCTGCTGCTCGACTTGGTCCCGCGTTATACGCGGCTATCATGCGCGCATCCGCCCCGGCCATCTCTCGGAATGGCTCGCGAACTTTTTCGAGATACCACGAACCTATTTGAATATTCCGCTCGGGATCTTTGAGTAACGCAGCCGGATCTTCGGCCATCTGTCGTTCCAAGTCTCGCATTCCTGTTTCGGCGGCCCACTCGCGACCCACCGTAGGCGTGATTTGCATCAACCCAATCTCGCCGTCCTGACCAATTTTCCAGGACCGGAAATACGTTTCTTCATTGATGATGCTCCAAACCAAATCCGGATCAAGTCGGTACACGGAGGCTTGCCTGGCGATCAGGCTATCGTAACGATGAATCCAATAATGATTGAAGAAATAGGCAGCTATTCCGACGGTGAGGACAACGAAGACAACGACGAGCAGACGTTTCATCAGAGACAAAATTTTAGGGGCGTCACCTCCGTGGGCGTCCCGTTTTCTATGCGTTGAGGGGCGCCCACGGAAGGGACGCCCCTACAGATGAACAAAACGAGTTCAAGCTTTAGCTTGCGTCGCAGCGCAGCCTAAACGCTGAACTCTGAACCACAGACCTCAGTTTTTTCGTCTTAGTTGCGACCAGAATGCTGCGACGGAACTCGTCATGTCCACGCCTTCGTATCTCGAGAGCAGAGCCAACTCGTCAAGCACGTGACCCTGGAGCCAGATCTCAGCGTCCAGCGTGACACCCGGAGCCAGCGCATCGCCGCGCAACGCGCGTTGATTAACCAGAATCTCCAGATTCATTTTTTCGAGATCGACGTTAATCCAATAGAGGTCGCTGCCTGAAAGTGGGTTCTTCAAAGGTTTGAAGGCGATTACGCGGCCAGAAAGACTCCAATCGTTTTCATGTGCCGCCCGCGAGGGCGCAGCTTTGTCGAGCGGCATCCATCTTGTTTTCGCCGCTACGTTACGCACGCGGGCACGATATGCGAGACCGCAAAGACCAACGTGAAGTGCCGGTGCGCGAAAGCCGGCCGGGCCAACCTCGGTTAGGTTCTGCAGTTCAAACAACACTTCACAGTCAGTCCCCTCGCGGTAACCATGGACCACAGCTTCGCCTTCCTCATCATATTCCGTGAGGGCCCAGGGGCTAATCGTCTGGATGTGCCGGGCGCGAAATCCTGGCCGGCAGTCGGCATAAAAAACGTCCCCACTGCCTGACTCATAAAGAACAGTCCAGACCTCCAGCCCTTCCCCTAATTTCCAGCAGCGGCCATGAAGCACTGCGCCCTGTCGATTGAGTTGCGTCGCTTCGCCCTGGTCCCCAGCCTGCTCCGCAAGGTAATTGAAGGCCTTTTCGCTGGGCACTTCCAATCCAATGGTTTCGAATGTTGGGTTCATCGCACCTAGAGAGAGGACTTCCGTTCGTTTCTGTTATCGCTTGCCCGCTCGTTTTCTCGGTCTGGGTTGGATCTCTACTGCCTCTGCTTCGTCGTCGTTACGAGCTGCGCGTGTTCGTATGCCCCGAATGATTCTTTCTGGTCCGTAGGCGGGTCTAATACCCGAACGTACCATTTCCGCGAACAGGTCGACGTCATAATCTACCTCTCGCGACATTTCTTCGCGAATAGCGTGCAACACTTCCAGGAATTTTGGACGACGATACATTCAGTTCTCGATCTCCGACGGCTCATTCACTATTTTTTCCGTCGCTTCTGAAACAAGAAATTCAGGTGTCACGATCATGGGAACAAAAAATCCCGCCGCGGTATTGAATAGGCGAATACGTGCTTGCCTGCGAACGTTGGCCAGATGGCCGAAGTTCCAGGTCACAAGGTAGTCAACCTTGTGATAAGAAGCGATGGCCACGTGTAAAGCGTCGGCAATGTACTTCCGATGAAAAATTCCTCTGGAAACGTAACCATCCGCCAAAATAGTTGCCTCTTCGGTTAACTCGACCTGCTCAAGCGGAGAAACCAGATTTAGATAAGACGAACGGTGCGGCTCAGCGAGCCGTTCAAGCTCACGAGAAACGAGTGGAGAAACCACTGCGCGATAGTCGGGCATTTCATGTTCCCACCAGCGGATCGTCAGATCACGACGAAAGGGTTCGCCGTTGTCCAGGTAGGCGCCGATGACCGATGTTTCCAGATAGAGACTTTGCTTCATTGTGTCGGCGCAACGTAAGTGCTTGAGGAAGTGTTTTCACTACCGAGTCTGCTCTTCAGCGGTTCCAGTCGAATCAAACCTCTCTGAAAATCAAACGAGACACGGAAATGGCGCAGGAAGTTTGCTCCGAGTATTCCGTTTTGCGTGAAGCCGGCAGTCTCGTTCAAAGGCTCCAGATCGAGCACGGCAGCACCGACGTTTTCACGCACAAATGTGCCGAGCATCACTCTTGGCAATAAGACCATTTTGACGTCCTCGGCAATGCCGGCTGCACCGAACACGCGCATTCGAGTTGGCTGGAGGAAGTTTGCGAGATCCTCCTGCTCAGCAAGCTTTTCAGAGACCACAGAAATCGACGCCCCGGTGTCGATGATGAAATTTAGCGGCTTCTCAATTCCGTCGACGCGAACCTCTCCACTAATAAATCCACTCGAAGTAGTTCGTACCGGTATCTCAATGACGTCGGGTAAAGAAGTCGGAGCGCGTCCTGCCACATGGGGGCGCGTTAGCGGGACCTCGACACCGCGACGCAAACTAAAGGAACTATTGCTGTAGTCGAGAGCGGCAATAAAGCGCGAGATCACAGACAGGCCAAGATAGCCGTCGACCGGCGTTGTGCCGTCATAAAAATGCCGAATGTAAACAGGAACACTGTCGACCTTTACGTCACCGAGCTCCAACGAAGAAAGGAAGCCGTAGACAATTTCAAACTTGCCACCACCACCAACAGCGCGCGCAAGTCCGCCGCGGGCCACCGGACGCAAACCCAGTTTCCGAGCCGTCACCTCCGACACCACAGACATTCCGGATCCTGTGTCCAATACAAACTTCAAGTTTTCCTTACCGCCGTTAATGCGCACATTAAGGACTGGCCGCCCATCAGCTGACTCAAAAATCACGTCGGTCTTGTTCTTTCCAGTAAGAACGTAAAGTGCGCTTTGCTTTCCGAGGTAACGAAGAAAGTCGATCAGCCCGCGAATACGGGCGCGACGATCGCTGTCGGTTTTAGGCGCAATTGCCAGAAATCTCTCGTAAGCATCGGCTGCTTCCTTATACTTTTCGCTGCGGGCCGTCGCCTGGCCCAGGTTAAAAATGTAATCAGGTTCTGATGAGTCGAGTTCGACGGCGCGACGTAAACCTCTGATCGACGACTCAAGACGGTTCTCATAAAAATCGACCATCGCCAGACCCGCAATGGCCAGCGATTCGTTTTCCTGGATGCTAAGTGCGGTCTTGAATTCTTCAACTGAGTCGCGGAAATCGCCGCCGGCAAGAATCGTTGCACCGAGTAATGCGTGCGCGCGCGCAGAGAGTGGATCCGCCATGATAACTCTTGCGGCATGATCGTAAGCGTCGCGCAGAAGTCTTTGTTTGAGAAGGGCAAAGCTTAGCCCAAGGCGGGCTTGGTGATCGTGAACGTCGTCCGCCAAGAGCTCTCGAAACAGTTGCGCGGCTGTCTCATATTCGCCTTCGCGCAAGGCCTTATCAGCACGGCGCCGAGTCTTCCCATCTCCCGCGTTTGACGAAAACGCTGACTCAGGCGCGGCCAGCCCAAACATGACCACAGTTAGGAGCGCGAGACCAAATAGTCCAAGCCTGTTGTTTCTTTTTAGGAACTTCATACGACTAATGCTCGCAAACGAAGGCAACCAAACTACTTCAAAACTTCTCCGGTTTTCATTGACCAGAGAACCAAATCAAGCTCTTCAAAGTCGATCTTAATCTCGCGGGCAAATGCATTGAGTCGCTCTTCTGTCTCTAAATACCGGGCCCTGGTGTTCGGTGGTTTCTTTGTTTCCACCACTTTCAAATCCATCAGGCAACTCATTACGTGCTTGTCGAGTATGGCGTAACCCTTGAATCCGATGTTCCGCAGAAAATGACTCGATTCTTTGTATCCCAACCCTTTGATCTGCTTTTCCCGCGCCAACCAATCTCGCCGTTCAATCGGATCCGCAAAGCTCGACAGCTTCTTCCTTAAAGCCATGCCGCAATGGTCGCGCAAGTAATTTCGTGTGACCACGATATAGCCTGGACGCTCGACTGGGAAGCGATGGGCACCGGCTTCCTTCAATGCAAACGTCATATCTTCGCGCTCACCATCTTGCAGAAGTGAGCGCGTCGCGTCGATTGCGCGAAAGCCCATGCGAGCAGAAGCACCGGCCGTAAAAATGCAGAAGACAAGTTCTTCCCAAAGTCTCGCATCGGATGCGTCGCGGCCGACCTCGCCAAACTCAGCCAGCCGTTTTCGAATCTCTTGCTTACGTGCCTTGTGTACGGCGCGAAGATTGTCCAGGACTACAGGCTCGTGATTGCGTTTCACCGAATGTCAATGTCCAGATTCTAGGTTTGCGGTTCTTGCATTGTCAACGAAATTGGCCTTCGCGCACTCGGTGACTGAGCGATGAGTGGGCGACATCTTCCACGAGCGAAAAAGCATCAAACAAAACTCTCCTCAAGAATGCGGTTCATCGACATGTTATCATCACATCGTCGAGCGTTAGTTAAACGACGATCAGGATCAGGTATGCAAAACAGAGCGTGGACATCAACTATTTTTAGCGCGGCGCTTCTCTTGGCGTTGGCGCCCGGGCATTTGACGGCTCAAACAAGAGAGCCGTCGACTCAAGCGATCTGGCAACAGCCTTCCAGCGTAACACCGCAACCGACTCCATCGCCTGCGCAAAACGAATTGCCAACGGTGTATGGCCTCCAGGGTGTGTTAATAGAGACGCTCGATGGAAGGATAGTGACGTCGCAGTCCGTCGACCAGCCGCTTAACCCAGCCTCGGCTATCAAGCTCGCGACCGCTTTGGTAGCGCTAAAGAATTTTGGCCCCCAGCATCGCTTTACGACCGGGTTTTGGACCAACGGATCATTTGATAAAGCAAGCGGGCAGATTCAGGGAAATTTGTACGTCACCGGGCGCGATCCTTCGTTTCACTACGAACATGCCGTTACGATCGCGCGTGATTTGAATAAGATGGGGATCCGCTCTGTGACCGGAGATCTGGTGATCTCGCCGGGCTTTACAATGAACTTTAGCTCCTCACCGGGCCGTTCCGGCGAATTGCTCTACGACACGCTTGATTCCACTTTGAGATCCGCACAAGCGACTCGTTCCTGGATCTACGAACGCACGACGTTGGGCGACCAGTCGAGCTTGCAAACCCTTCCGACTGTTGCAGTCATGGGCGACATCCAGGTTGGCGCGGTAGCTCAGGGAGCAAGGCTACTGATCACGCATAAGTCGAGCAACCTGACAAACATACTCAAGGTGCTTCTGTGTTACTCAAATAATTTCATGGCGGAGCGAATCGGAGACAGTCTCGGTGGAAGGCAATCAGTGACGCGGCAGCTCATAAGCCTGGGTATTCCTTCAGAAGAAGTTCAGTTGGCTTCGTTAAGCGGCTTGGGGGTCAATCGGGTCACCCCTCGGGCAATGATGAAAATCTTTAGAGCGCTGCGTACTGAACTTCAAAAGCACAAGCTGTCACCCGCTGACATCATGCCAGTTGCAGGAGTTGATCCAGGCACTCTTGAAGATCGATTCACTGGGCCGGCCTGGCAAGGCAGCGTGATTGCCAAGACGGGTACGCTGATAAGGACCGATGCTGGCGCGAGTTCACTAGTTGGTCAGATGAGAACTGCGAAAGGCGAAACACTGCTCTTCGTCATATTTAATCAGCGTGGAAGTGTTTTGAGATTTCGTCAGAACCAGGATTACCTGGTCATGCAAGTTCAGAATAGCCGCGGCGGGCCGAAGCCTTTCAACTACAAGCCTGTGGCCTTAACAATGAAACTTGCTGACACTCAGAGCGTCTCGGGATCCGCCAGCAGCGAATTCGAGCCAAACTTAAAGACGCCTGTTAGCATGCCTTAAACCGACGTTAGGCATGAGTAAAGCGCCCCGCCGTCGGTATGTCGACGGGGCGCTTTTACCGTCCAACTGCGCATGCGGCGTGCGGCACCTCACGCACAGCGGACGATTCTGGAAGTTCTCCTTCCAATAAACTGCAAACCACTTCGCGATTCCGCAGAACCCACCGCGTAGATAGTCCCTTTACTGCTCTCCGAATCCCTTTTAGTTGTAGGAAGCGTCCTTCCAGTGCCGTCACTTAACGTGACGACCTTAGCTAGCCAAGGTAGGTCTGTTGGGGAAATCCTCTCTTATACCGAGAGATACAAGCTGGCATGTCTATTGCTCAGCAGGACGTCGCAAAGGTCCATTGACCTTGCCAATCTTTAGCCCTCCGCGGAGACGTAATGAAAATCCAGTCACAACGAAGAGCATTTGTCAGTCTGCAGCGCTTA
This sequence comes from Pyrinomonadaceae bacterium, assembly GCA_035630655.1. Taxonomy (GTDB): domain Bacteria; phylum Acidobacteriota; class Blastocatellia; order Pyrinomonadales; family Pyrinomonadaceae; genus PSRF01. Next base: position 14,260 of record DASQKG010000089.1, on the reverse strand, counting down.
CCGAAGCAAGGTGGCTTCACTGTTGTGCAGGTCCTGATCACTTTGGCGTTGGTCGCCGTCGTAACTTCATTTGCGCTGATGGCGATTGGATCGGCCAGAGCTTCAATGCGTCTGACGGCGTCTACTCGAGAGTTGGCGGGCTACCTGGAGAAGGCTCGGTCGAATGCAATTCGCAGAAATGGCGAGTCAAGCGTGACGATTCTTAACGCGAGCAGTTACCGCGTGAGGATGGATTTCGATGGTGATGGAAACCCTGAAGACCGTGTCATCACACTCCAGGACGGGGTCACTTTTGCGGATGGAATGACTGGAATTACCGCTACCTTCGATTGGCGAGGGCGCGTCGGCAGTAACATTCTCTTTGTACTGCGCAATGAGAGCACGAATCCCACTCGTATTAATCTCTCCGGTTCGGGAGACGTTACAATTGGAAGCGACATTTTTGAGGATAGCGCGATCGGTGATGTGACGCTGAATTCGGATGTCCCGGCGGGAGTTGCCAACACCTCCGGCACTCCGACAGATGGCAGCGGGCAGCCAACTCCCACTCCGACTCCGACTCCCACTCCGACGCCAAATCCGGAGGCAACCCCGACCCCCACACCAAATCCCAATGCAACACCCACTCCGACACCAAATCCCCAAGCTACACCCACTCCGACACCAAATCCCCAGGCCACACCGACGCCGACGCAATCGCCGACGCCTACACCTGTCCCTTGCACCTTGTCCGCCCCCGGCACCTTAGTCCTACCTAGAAATGGTAGTCCGAAGGTCTTCTCGGTTGTAACGGTCACTAACACTAACCGTACAGTCCTTACAGCAACCAAAGGCGGCGACATCACCGCAATAACCCCGGCAAGTACGACTGTTACCGGGAACGGCACGATTTCCTATACGGCCACTTACCCCAATGGGACCGCCAGGTCAGGCAGCGTGACAATCAGTTCATCGTGCGGTAGTAAGACGATCAACATAACTTTTAACTAAGCCTGGATTCGGCAAGGAATGAAAATGAAGAACCAATCACAGAAGCAAGCCAAGAGCACAGCTAGAAGCGTAGCCGAGGGCACCCGGGGCTTCACCTTGTTAGAAACCACCATAGCCCTGGTAGTGATGATGGTAGTTGCGCTGGGCGCCGCTTCGCTTTTCGTTTATGCGGTCGGCGCAAATTCAACCGCGCGTGATCGCGAATTGTCGATGGCCGTCGCTCAACAGCAAATGGAGCGCTTGAGAAATGCTTCCTTTGCGAATCTCGAAGCAACTGTATCTGGGACCGGCGGAGCCGCTAAGACTGTTGAGAGTGGTGGAAGGCAATACTCGGTGACTACAGCCATTGCGGAAACTGTTGCAGGAGATGCCTCGAGAAAAACAATCACGGTTCAGGTGACCCCTCAAGGCTCAACCGCGACCACAGGCATACAACGCATCTTTGGTGGAGTGACGCTGGTTACCCATCGTGCCACAAACGCTGTTGGACCGTTTCTGGTCCCCTAAGGCCTCCACGTAACTGCTCAGCATCCTTCACGTAAGCTACCACATGAGTGATTGATCGGAACCACACAATGAAAAGACTCAATAGCAATGACAAAGGCTTTACGCTCTTCGAGTTAATGATAGCGATGACCATAACGCTCGTTATTTTGGGTATTGCCAGCACGTTGCTCGCAACTTCATTTCATGTTCGTTCTCGGGAGCAGGCGCGAACCGATTCCATTGCGGATGTGCAGAGAGCCATTAACATCATGTCTCGAGAACTGGCTATTGGCGGGTTTGGCTTCGACTCATCGAGTAACGGACTTGTGGTTGGAGATTGTAGCGACTCCACCATCCGAGTCCGATCCAATCTCAATCGTTATTCCGGCAACTCAGGCACAATTGAGAGCTCTGGGGAAGATGTTAAGTACCTCGTCGACGCTACAGAGGTCAGAACTACCTCGTTCGATATGATCGATTTGGGTCGGTGGGCGCAAGTCAAAAGACGGTCCTTGCGAACAGAATCAACCGGTTGGAGCTGGTTTACTGGGGACCAACAAACACCCCTCTGGACGTCGCTACCGATCCTTCGCAAGTTGCGAATGCGGTGGGGGTCCGGGTTAGCGTTTCGGTTGATCTGCCGGCCGTCGGCAAGTCGGGCTCTGCCGGTTTTCAACCCGCAACTACGATTCAGCTCACCTCAGATGTCGCTTTCCGCAACAAGAGCGAGAATCTATCAACCTATTAGGCACCTTAGTGAGTGAGAACATGAGCAACAAAATCAACAAAGATGCACTACTAATGAACCGTAAAGGAGAACGCGGCGCCGCGTTGCTTACCACACTCTTAGTCGCGATCCTTCTCCTGTCGGCAGGTATGGCGTTGGTTACCACGACATCTCTTTCAACTACAAATGCTATAGATTCAACCGCCGAAATGCAGGCTTACTCCGGCGCCGAGGCAGGCCTGGAAGCAGTGCTAAACGTATTGCGAGGCAACGTTGCGCCTAATGCAAGCTTGGGCGCGATTGGAATTAATTTCAGAAATGCGGCAAACCCCGCAACCGCGAACACCGCGACCGATCCCTGGGCTATAGGGGCATCCGCAACCTCGCGCTTATCGGGCTGGTTGAACTATTCTTATAAGAACGCAGCAGGAGACGACTGGCGAGTTCCCATCACCTCCTCGTACGCTCCTAACACAGGCATTGCCTTCAAGATCTGGATTATTGATCCGGACGATCTCGGCCCGATCTTGACCAGAAAAATAACCACCGATATTAACTACCGACCCACACGACTGATTATCCAATCGCACGGCTATGGTCCAAAAGGGGCCATCAAGCGATTGGAAATGGTTGTAAAGTTTGGAGCTTTTGACTTCACACCCCCCGCCTCGATTACTCTGCCCGGCGGGCCGGGTATAGATTTGAATCTCGGCGACTCGGGTGACTCTGAATTCTCCGGCAATGACCTTGGTACGCCTCCACAGACCGCGATCCCACCTATCGCTGTTGCCTCCGATAACGTCGCGACAACCCAGACCGTTATAGACGGAATGGAGGATGACCAGGTTTCTCCAAACACGGCTGGAACCCTGACTGAATCAAACACTCCAACTTTCCTTCAGTCGGCTCAGGCTGCGCGGGATTTCCTGGCGGAGAGGCGCGAAGAAGCACGTACATCAGGTCGGCTGTTTGCCACAAAAGGCGAAGCTGAGGACTCGGAGGGCGGCCTGGGAACGACCACTAACCCTGTGCTCACCTTTATAGACAATTATGGCGGCGACCCTGTTGTTCTTGGACCTAACCACCAGGGCAGCGGCATGTTAATCGTCACAGGAGTGCTCGAAACCGACGGCACCACGGACTTTGAAGGTTTAATCCTGGTAATGGGAGAAGGCAGGCTGGAGAGAGACGGCGGCGGAGATGGTCTGCTTCGTGGCGCTATCGTGGTAGCGAAGTTTGATCCAAATGGCATAGAAGACGAGTTTGGACCACCGGCGCTGGTCATCGATGGCGGTGGAACCAGCAAGATATCGTTTGACTCACTCTGGGTGAGAAAGGCGATGGAAGTATCAGGTTTGCGAGTAATAGGAATCCGCGAGTATCACCTATGAGGTTCATTCTCATAATAGGTATGTCAGGAACAAGCGGGTGAGCAATCCCCTTACCATGGAAAAGGATTTAAGCATGTGCCCCTCTCTCATAAAAAACTCAGTCAAAGATACGCGTGGGTTTTCAGTGTTGGAGCTGTTAATCGTCGTTGCAATGATTGCGGTTATCAGCGGCTTCGCGCTCCTCCAGATAACGCGTTCCCACCAACACATGAAACGGGCGAATGCCGCTCAACAGTTTGCGGCTCATCTGGAAAAGGCACGGCTTGACTCCCTCCGTCGACATCCAACGACCTCGGCCCAGATGGGCCAGGTTTCGATAATCAATGCGAGGTTTTACTCGTTCGCCATCGATTCGAGTGGCGATGGATCGCTTGAAGCGCCTCAGGTAATCACTTTGCCAACCGACACCGACTTCCAGTTCAACGGGCCTTTTCCTCGTACCATTTATTTTAACTGGCGTGGTAGAGCGGTTGACGCCGCAGGCGCTACGATTAACCCTACCACCGTTACCATATCTTCCCCCTCTTCTCCATCGTATGGATCGAGCCAAATAGATCTTACCGCTGCCGGCCAGCCCTCTCTTGAAGGCCCTCCAGTCAGTAGTCCCGTCACTAACTCCGTCCCGCCTGCCCCCAAGTTTCGGGCCAACACCCAATTACCATGAGTATCGCCTCCTTAAATATTAAGTCTGATCGCGTTGTCTCTTCGGGACCCATCCAGGTGCGAGTTGACCGCTCAGGCAGTATTGATGAATTCGGCTTCACTTTATTGGAAGCAATTATCGCTCTACTGCTGATGCTGATAGTCGCATTGGGTTCGGCGAGTTTGTTCTCCTTTTCCATCTACAACAATTCCGGCGGCAGCGATCGGGCTACGAGTTTAGCCATTGCGCAGCAGGCTCTTGAAGGTTTGCGAAGCGCCCGATTCAACGAAACTACTACTGATGCAAGCTTAGTTGGTGGAACGAATGTTCAGACGGTAGCAGTTGAGGGACGAACGTTTAGGATGACACGGACGATCGACGACCGTCCGTCGACTCCAGAGCTTGACGTTCAGGCGAACACGAATCTCAAAGGAATCACAATTGCTGTCGTTCCCCAGAGCATTACCAGGGGCTGGGCTTCTGGGGCCGGCGGAACTGTCACACTTATAACGCAGCGCTCAAGGACCGATCGCTGACTTGTGTGAAAGAATATAAATCAGAAATGTTACACAGAGGAGCACAGCTGAGGACAACCGACACAGCGGGATTTTCGCTGCTTGAGTTGGTTATAGCGATGACTGTTACCCTTGTAGTCATGGTGGCCGCCAGCACTCTGTTAGCAACCTCCCTTCGCACTCGCACGCGAGAACACGCGCGCTCCGATGCACTGGCTTCAGCACAGCGCGCATTGAACATCATGTCGCGCGAGATTGGAAATGCAGGATACGGCCTTAACGATAACGGCATCGTGGTAGACGATTCGAATGCAGCATCAATAAGAGTTCGCTCCAATCTAAATAACAACGCGACACTCAATGAGCCGGACGAAGATGTCCGCTTTGTTTTCCAATCCGCCAACCGGGCAATCGTTCGAGTAGACAATTCTGGTGGCTCGGTCGTACTCGCAACCAACATCACAAGGCTCACAATCACCTATTTAAATGTCGCCGGAGGTGGGGCTAGTCCTGGTACTGCGGAAAGGGTAGCCATCGATGTTGCAGTAGATCTTCCAGCCGGTCCCGAGCAGCCCGCGTCCGTCGTTCGATTGCCTTCGCAAGTTGCGTTACGAAACGCCCCAAACACCCTGCAGCAGTTTTGAGTTGCTAGAAACTGCAGATTACTTCGATGAAAACAATTCCTCTACACGATAACCTGAAATTTAAAAATCAGCGCGGCGCCGCTCTGATTACCACGCTTTTAATATCAGCGCTGCTACTAACGGCAGGCGGCATGTTGATCATCACGACGTCGATGGCGGGGATCAACACCATCGATGCGGCAGCGGAGACGCAAGCTTATTACGGCGCTGAGGCCGGAATTCAGGCAAGCCTGAATGTATTGCGGGGAAATGCCCCGCCAGACCCCTTGTTTGTCAGCAATCCTAATGCTCCCGAAAACGAGATTGATTTTGACAAGGCTCTCACGCGCGACAAGTCGAATCTTGCCTCTGATCCAAGCACAGTAGAGCCTCGGCTCTCTCGCTGGATAACTTATAACTACCCCGCCTCCGGTTTTGCCGACCGGGTCGCGATTAGCCCTGACTACAGTCCGTTCAACGGCATCGCCTACAGCTTAGTCGTCAAACCTGCTAACGGATTGCCGATGCGCTTAATTATTGAGTCCACTGGCTATGGTCCAAGGGGCGCCCGAAAGACGCTCTCCATGTTGGTTGATGGCAACGGACTCGACATAACGATCCCGGCGACAGTGACATTGCGTGGCCATGACGACGGCGTTACCAGCGCTAACATCAATTTGGGAGACAGCAACCGGACGTATTCCGGCGTGGACTACTCTGGGAAGGAGCCCATAAAACCTGTATTGGCGGTTAGCAACCACGACGTGGATATTGTCCAGGAAGCTTATGAAGGAAATGAGGAAACCCTCACCGATCCAAAGTATAAGGTTCTTGATTTGCCCAGTGAACCTGCCCCAACGGAGTTAGTCGCCGTAGCTCCGCCCTGGTATCTTGAGACAGCCGATAACGCGCGCGCCTTTTTAGCTCAGGCGGAAGCTCTTGCACTTAAGAAAGGCCGGGTTGTTAACTCGCTTAATGGTGCTGCCGGTAGCATAGGTTCGCCCGAGTTTATTTTGGTAAAGGGTAACTGTCTTCTGGACAGCGGTGCCGGACTCCTAATCGTCACTGGAACATTAACGACAAACGGCAACCCAAGCTTTCATGGAACTATTCTAGTTTTAGGTACGGGCCAGGTTTATAAATCCGGTGGTGGAGGAGGCCACACACTCGGGTCAATTACGATTGCCAGGTTTGGTGCCTCCGGAGGCTTTCTAGCGCCAACTTTTAGCGTAACCGGTGGAGGTGGCTCAAAAATACAAAGCGACTCCACAACCTTTCAAGAGGCATTAGCTCTGACGAACCCTAGAGTTTTAGGAGTGGTCGAGAGATAACCTAATCAGTGACACTGTTCGCCCTATCAACCTCCTCACTTCCAGTACCTTCAGTCGACAGTTTTGATTATGACTAAACACGCAGAACAATTTTTAAGTCAACACTCGCCAGAAATGGGGCCCCGATAATGGCAAGACTAGATGAGATTCTCAGGCAGATGGCCAGTCGTGAAGCATCAGACCTTCACCTGACCAGTGCGTCGGCGCCGTATTTTCGTATTCACGGTGAAATGGTCAAGCTCAATTATAAACAGCTCACACCCGAGTTGTGCCAGGCACTTCTTTTCGAAGTTCTGACGGAACAGCAGCGCGAAACACTACTTGAGAATTGGGATATCGACTGCAGTTACTCACTCAATGGCGTGGGCCGTTTCCGTGTCAATGCGTTCCGACAAAGACATGGCCTCGGGGCAGTCTTTCGACGAATACCCGAAAACATTCAAACGGTTCGAGAACTTGGATTGCCATTGAGTCTAGTCGATCTCCTCGACGTTTCAGAGGGCCTGATTCTCGTCACTGGTCCAACGGGTTCAGGAAAGAGCACGACTCTAGCTTCCTTGATTCATACGATAAACACGGAGAGAAAGGCGCACATTATTACGATTGAGGACCCAATTGAATTTGTTCACCACAACAAGAATTCACTAATTAATCAACGAGAGGTTTCGAGTCACACGAAGTCTTTTCACGACGCGTTGCGGGCTGCACTGCGCGAAGACCCAGACGTCATTCTGGTAGGCGAAATGCGCGACCTCGAAACGATCTCATTAGCGCTAACAGCCGCTGAAACAGGCCACCTTGTGCTAGCCACGCTCCATACCAACAGCGCTACTAAGACCGTAGACAGAATCATCGATGTCTTTCCTGAGAACCAGCAAGCTGGGATCCGCGTGATGTTGTCAGAGAGCCTGCGCGGGATCATTGCCCAAGCCCTCGTGCGGCGAGCGGATGGAGAGGGGCGCGTTCCTGTCGTCGAAGTTCTGGTGAACATCCCGGCGGTAGCGAATCTCATTCGCGAGGGCAAGACCTTCCAAATACATTCTTCGATGCAAACGGGTCAGGTACATGGAATGACGACGTTTGAAAATGCAATCCACGAAATGAGTCGAAAAGGCATCGTTTCCAAACAGGAGGCGCAAGACTTCCTCGCTCGACGAACCGTTGGCAAAACTCCCCTTCATGTGCAACGCGTGTAGTTCTTAATCCCAAGTCACCTGCATTCCGGAACCCGGGTATCGGTCATGAGTTTACGAGTGCCGAGCACCTGGGTTCTTTTTATTAACGAGCACCTTTATCTGGGGTTGACTGTCTGCTGTTTGCTGTTTGCTGTTAGAATAACGTTGATTCGATTGCGATTCGGTTTGGAGTGAAGGGTGACCGTAGTTTTCCCTTTCAAGCATGCCTGACATCCTCCTGGTTGAAGACAAAGACAGCTTACGCCGCGTGCTTCGGCTGACTCTGGAAAGCGCCGGCTATAGCGTGACCGAGGCCGCTGACGCCCGCGCAGCTCTCAACGAAATCTCCGCTGGTCCACATAAGTTGGTTCTCACAGATCTGCGTATGCCTCATGGTTCAGGTCTGGATGTCCTGCGTGCCGCACGCGCAGCAGACGGCAGTATTCCGGTAATTGTTATGACTGCTTTCGGCTCTGTAGACGAGGCAGTCCAGGCGATGAAAGACGGCGCGCACGACTTTCTGCAAAAACCAGTCGACTCAAATCATTTGCTGCTGCTGGTCCAACGAGCTCTCGAACAGGAAAAGTTGAGGACAGAGAACATCCTGTTGAGAGAAGAGTGGTCGAAGCGATACGGGTTCCCTCGCATCATAGGTGAATCCGAAGCAATAAAGCGCGTCGTCTCAGAAACGCAGCGCGTGGCCCAAACTGAGGCTACAGTCTTGTTACTTGGCGAATCCGGAACCGGCAAAGAACTCTTCGCGCGCGCTGTTCATCATCTTTCCGAACGCCGCAACAAACCATTCGTGGCCGTCAACTGCGCGGCAATTCCCGAAACCCTGATCGAGAATGAACTTTTTGGACATGAACGCGGTGCTTTCACCGGAGCTGGGGATCGGCGACTGGGAAAATTTGAGCTGGCATCGGGCGGCACAGTTTTCCTCGATGAGATCGGCGAACTACCGTTGGCCGTCCAGGGAAAACTTCTGCGCGTGATCGAGGAGAAGGTGGTGGATCGAATCGGAGGACGCGCGCCGGTTCCCGTCGATGTTCGTATTGTGTCGGCTACGAATAGAGATTTGAAAGGAGCGGCCGAGCTCGGAGAGTTTCGACGTGATTTGTTTTTCCGTCTGGCCGTCTTTCCTCTTGAGATTCCTCCGTTGCGTGAGCGCGAAGGCGACATTGTATTACTGGCCAAACATTTTGCCGGTCAACTAGGCAAGGAACTGCGGGGGCGAGGAGCGACTCTCAGCGACGAGGCGATTGGCGTGCTGCGCGCTCATAGCTGGCCCGGGAACGTTCGCGAATTGGAAAACGCAATTGAGCGCGCATGCATTCTTTCCGACACTATGGTTTTAGGGCCTAAGGATCTTGGGTTGCCAACCGGAACCGCAGACGACTCCGAACTGCTGAAATCCTTCGACCTTAGAGGCACGCTCTCAGATGCGGCCCAGCGTGCGCTACGTGTTGTCGAACGTCAGAAAATTCAGGAAACACTGGCGGCAAATGATGGGAACAAGATTAAAACCGCAGAAGACCTCGCCGTTAGTTATAAAACCCTTCTCACTAAAATCAAGGATTACGATCTCTGAGTCCAGATGAAAGATTCCTCCAACGGCGATTCAACTAACCTTCCCGAAGATTCGGAGTCTGTTTCGGAAGTTCAGGATAATCAGTCGGTCTCTACTTCGGAAAAAACTCTCGTTGCAAATGTAGAAACGCCGCGTGTTCGTAGTGATGCCGGTGTTATTGCAGGCGAATCGGTGGAACCGGTGGCGGCGGTAACCGGCGAATTCCCGAGCGCGAAGTCGGGCAAAGGATTTGAAGCAAGTTCCGGAAAGTCTGCAGTTGCTGTGGGGGCCGGCATCCTCATTAGTCGCATCATTGGGTTGCTTCGCCAGCGTGTCTTTGCTCACTACTTCGGCACTTCGGCTGCAGGCGACGCGTTCAGCGCGGCCTTTCGCATTCCAAACTTCCTTCAAAACACCTTCGGTGAAGGCGCTCTGTCTGCATCGTTTATTCCCGTTTACGCCAAGTTACTCGCAAAAGGTGACGAAAAGGAAGCGTCGCACGTGGCAAGTGCGGTACTTGGACTCCTGGCACTGGTTACTTCTCTGATTGTGCTCGGCGGTATCTTGTCGAGCCCGTACCTCATTGATTTCATAGCACCAGGCTTTGAAGGAGAGAGACGTGAGCTGACCATTCGCCTGGTCAGAATACTTTTTCCCGGCGCAGGTGTGCTGGTACTGTCGGCATGGTGCCTGGGAATCCTGAACAGCCATCACCGTTTCTTCATATCCTACACAGCTCCGGTGGCCTGGAACCTCGCGATTATCTCCTCACTGCTTTTTTTTGGTGGGACAGTGGGACAGTTTCAGCTAGCGGAAGTGGCTGCCTGGGGCGCGCTCGTCGGCAGCGCCCTGCAGTTCTTTGTGCAACTGCCTACCGTGTTCAAGTTGGTCCACAGCCTGCTTCCGGTCATCGACCTGGCAAGTGTTCATGTGAAGACAGTTCTGAAAAACTTCTTCCCGGTTTTCATGAGCAGGGGCGTCATTCAGATCAGCGCTTTCGTCGATGAAATAATTGCGAGTTACTTACCGGTAGGGGCCGTAATTGGACTTAATTACGCGCAGAGCCTTTACACACTTCCAGTCAGCCTATTCGGGATGTCAGTCTCCGCGGCGGAACTCCCGGCAATGTCACGCGCTGTCGGGACCAGCGACCAGGTAGCGGAAGTGTTGAGAAGCCGGCTCGATGCAGGTCTCCGCCGTATCGCTTTCTTCATCGTTCCATCGGCGACTGCTTTTTTGTTGTTCGGCGATGTGATCGCAGCAGTGCTTTATCAAACCGGACAATTTCAACGCGACGCAGCGGTTTACGTTTGGGGGATTCTGGCCGGTTCAAGTATTGGACTGCTGGCAGCGACGTTGGGACGACTCTATTCTTCCACCTACTACGCGCTACACGACACTCGCACGCCATTGCTTTATGCGATCATTCACGTCGCGCTCACCACCATTCTGGGATACGTCTGCGCCATCCTGCTTCCACCTGCTATCGGAATAGAGCCGAAGTGGGGCGTCGTCGGATTAACCGCCTCAGCAAGCGTCGCTGCTTGGGTTGAGTTTGTGCTTCTCCGCAGAAGTCTAAACAGCCGTATCGGTCGCACCGGACTCCCTCTTGCCTATCTGACTAAACTCTGGCTTGCCGCTCTCGTTGGCGGTGCAGTCGGGTGGGGTTTCAAACTGTTTCTCGGGCCACTGCATCCCGTTCCTTTTGCAGCAGTGGTTCTGATCAGCTACGGCATCACCTATTTCGGTTTGACTTACGCTCTCGGCATTGCAGAATCTGCCGTCGTCGTTGGCAGAGTTCTCCGATTCCTGAAACTGACCAGATAGACCGCTTATCGCCTTCCATTTTCCAGGAAATCCCAAAACCCGCTGGAACCGTCCGCTTATTCCGTCTTTTCAAAGGGTAATGGAAATGAGTCCAGTGCGGTGATTGGATTCCAAGAAAACTTGAGGGACGACTTTAGGAGGGAATGAAGGAATGAATAGGCTTTTTTCAAAAGGAATACTGGCTTTGGGAGCGATAATGACGCTTTGTTTAGCAGGGACAAGCGCGCGCGCTGACAATTTCCTGATTGTTCCCGCTGGACCCCAAATAATTCAACCGGCCGGGCTCGGAACAGTTAGTACTGTGCTGGTCATACAAACCCAGGGGTCCTCGACCGACGGCTTTGGATCGGTCGCCTATAACCCCAACGACCGCGACGCAAATCGACGCGGTGATGTCATATCTGGTACCAAGGTTATCGGAGGTGCCAACAACCAAACGTATTCCGTGAATGATTTGGGAATTACGAACGGCAACCTCTGTATCATGATGAACATTAACGACCCGAATAAAGGTGGTAGCAATACCGGACCGGTCGGGCCGATAGTCCTGAACTCATTGGTTGTAACTGCTTACGACCAAAGCGGGACAGCTGTTTTTAGCGCTCACCTCGGAGACGCCCAGGTGTTGCGTGAAGCGACCCTAAATGGCAATGGAACAGGTCAATCCGATTTCACCTTTGCTCTGAATGCGGACGCGGCGGCAGCCCTGGCAGCGGCGATCGCAGCAAATCCGAATCTAAGGCTGGGGCTGGCTGCCAGCGTTTCCAATGCTCAGGGTGGACACGAGAGTTTCTTCTTCTGCAGCGGTTGTGGCGGCCAAAAGGAAGTGCCTGAACCGGCGACAATGGTCTTGCTGGGTACAGGACTCGCAGGAATCGCAGGCGCGATTCGGCGACGACGTAATGCGGCTAAACCTGAATAAATGAAATGGTGGTAAGACTGCGGGAAGCCCGGATGAGCAATCGCTTGTCCGGGCATTTTCATGAATATCTTATTTGCTAGTTTTCTGAAAACTATCGAGCATTGATTCTCTACTTAGCTATCCTGGAAAAACGGACTGGTTGGTGCAGCGGCAGACGGCGGGCGGCCTCGGCCGCCGTTTTTTGTTTGACACCTCATCTTTGCTGCGAAAGCTGATTCCTGTACGGTCCCCAGCATTGACCTCACGCAGCCTCGTCCTTATCATCCAGCCGTGCTACGGGTTATCTCAGCAGAGCAGATGCGGAATATCGACCGCCTCACCGTACAAAAACATCAAATCCCCTCTATCCAGTTAATGCAAAATGCAGCGGCGGCCTGTTTTCTGGAAATCAAAAAATACTTTTCCGGGAATCTTGAAGGCAAAAAGGCACTCATCCTTTGCGGACAAGGAAATAACGGAGGCGATGGTGCAGCCCTGGCGCAGGAATTCCTGTGCGCAGGAGTCACGACTGATGTGATTCTTTTTGGACAAGTACAGGAATCCAAAGGCGACGCTCTAAGCAATTTTGAATCTGTTCAGCGTCGGGCAAAATCTCAAAGCGCCAGCGAAACCTCGTCAATGAGTTTTGTTGAGTGCAACAGCATTTCAGACTGGGAACGAATAGCAGGTTCACAAGGAGCGTATGACTTAGTTGTAGATGCCCTTTTCGGTACTGGACTAAGCCGGCCGATTGAAGGCGTGTTCCGTTCTGTTATTGAACATCTCGTCAGTATCAGCCGAGAACGTTCGTCAAAGTCCCCATTGATTGTCTCAGTTGATATTCCCTCAGGTCTCAACGCCGACGTGCCAAATATTATCGGATCCGCCGTTCAAGCTGATTTGACCGTAACGTTTACCGCGCCCAAAGTGGCGAATGTCCTCCCTCCAGCTTCTGATTTCAACGGAAGACTTGTCGTGGCCGACATCGGTTCGCATCGAAAGTTGGTTGACGCCGTAGAATCAGAACTGTTTATGATCGAGGAAAATGACGCCCGAAATTGGCTTTCACGTACGCAATACAGATACGGATCTTTTAAAAACTCTCACGGACATGTGCTTGTCATTGCCGGCTCCAGAGGCTACACCGGCGCGGCAGTCCTTTGCGGGAATGCAGCGATGCGCTCAGGAGCGGGGCTCGTGACCATTGCCACTCCGGCGTCAGCCCAGCCTTCAGTGGCTGCCATGGCAATGGCGGAGGTTATGACAACCCCACTTGCAGAAACGGACCGTGGCGCTGTTAGTGATGATGCAATCGATCACGTCAAGCGTTTGATAACCAAAGCCTCGGTAGTTGCCATCGGCCCTGGTTTGTCATCTGAAGATGATCGCACGCGACGTTTCGTCTACTCGCTTGTAAAACAACGAAAGACTCCGATGGTGATTGACGCTGATGCCTTAAATTGTCTGGCTCCCTGGCCCGAAGACTTAAGAGGCTCTACTGAAGCCCCTTTGATACTTACTCCGCACCCGGGCGAGATGCTTCGGCTGCTAGGAAGCGAGAACAAAGCTGGTCTGGACGACCGAGTCGCGCTGGCCCGCGACTTCGCCACAAAACACGACGTGATTCTTGTTCTGAAAGGTGCTCGCACATTAATAGCAGTGCCCGGACGGGTATTCGTTAATCCGACGGGCAATCCGGGCCTTGGCACTGCCGGTTCCGGTGACACGCTGACTGGCGTTATCACCGGTTTTATTGCTCAAGCAGTTGCAACCCTGAAAGAAAAAGCCGATGCCCTGGAAGCAACCATCGCAGCACTCTATGTGGGTGGGCTCGCGGGAGATTTCGCTGCACGGAGACTGGGAATGCGTGCCATGGTGGCTTCCGATATTAGAGAACACTTAAGCGAGGCCATCTGTTCCCTTAATCCGAAAGGTGAGCGGCCGTAGATCGGCAGCCAGGTTTTGTAGGAGCCATAGTAAGTTTGATCACTCAAGCGGCACACATTCAAACCGGCGAATGGTCGACGCGTAACGCGGGCGAAACTTACGAGCTCGGCAAGATTATCGGCGCACAGCTAAGT
>DASQKG010000088.1:0-3334 GCA_035630655.1 Pyrinomonadaceae bacterium | reverse complement strand
TACATTGGGATGAGCCGGTAACGATTCGGTGGTAGTCGAGCCGCTAAGCGATCGAGAAAGGGTTTGACATAACCACCCACCCAGCAGATGTACGCCCTGACTGCCGGCGCGCACACCTCTAAGGAAAGCGCTGTATTGCTCTTCGCAATTCGTTCGAGCCGACGATTACTGCCACGTGATTCCAGGCGATTTGAGATCGCGTGCAGGGCAGGATCGAAGACCTCGGGCTTTTCACACCAGTCCTGAATTAACTTCGCACTCCTTTGCCATTCGTTTGCCAGGTCATCAAGAAAGCTGGAAAGTGTTGAGGGGTTAGTGCTGTAGAGAATGCCTGGATTCGCGATTGCCAAAACCCACAAACGTACGGCTGTTGATCCGTAATCCAAAACCAGAGGCTGCATAGCCGGATGGCAATGAACGCGATAGGGAGCTTGTAGCGAGGAGAGGTAACGCGGCATGCCTTTCTCTTCCAATAGTATTGACGTGAGTGAGTTGTCGCCGCTGAGCGCACTAAAGACATAAAGACTTGTGCGCTTAATACCGAGTGCCCAGCAGCAGCGAGCAATGAAGTCAACGTAAGCGAGTTTTACCGTGCGCACGCGACCTTTTGTGTAGAAGATTCGTTTGGGCCGATCGGTTGAGCCCGACGTCCATGCGAACCTCGCGCCCCGACCTGCTCTCGCGGCGGCCGTCTCAATCAACAACTCCAGCTCAGGTCCGAAGGTCAATACCGGAGTGTCTGAAGTGATTCCATACCTGCGCCTGAGTCGCAATTGACTCCAGGGGAAAATGCCGGCCCGGACTCTTTGCACAAAGGTTAGTAACAGACCGAGCACCGCGATGCCGACGGCAATCATCCTCCGGAGACAGTCATTGAGCAGGCCCCTCACTGAAATTCTCGCCGGGCCGTGACAAGTTGTTCTTGATACATCTCAACCAGGCCTTCGATATCTCGAGTTGATAGCAGACCGGGATCGTAGGTGAATGTCAGCCATGTCCGTCCGCCGCTGGTTGCGCCGTTGATCGCCAATGGATGCTGCGCGTGCAATAGCCCGATACTTTCCAATGTTTCGGCTTGCTGGCAAATCTCGCTGATTTCTTCCGTACCGCGGTCGGCATGGGAGAAGACGCCAGTGGCCATGTCGATGCCGGGACGTCTAAGGTAACCGAGGAGAAGCGGTCTGGTTACCCACGGTGGGAGCGAGTCCAGGGGAAATTTGGTCGGAGTGGCCCATTCACCGTGGCGGTTGGACCATGAGACCTGCCGACGAATCTCACGACATTTGCCAGGGAGTGACTCGCGATCGTCATAGCGGGGGTAAAGGCGTATCCGGCTGGTACCATTACCGAAACCCAATGCCGCTCGTTGGCGGATGTTAACCGGCAACCAGAGGCCCACTTTCTGCGGGCGGCCATTGCTATGCAAACCATTCCACCTGCTGAAAACCTCGAGAGTGCACGTTGCGAGTAAGTCGTTATAAGTGAAACCGCCTGCTCGCCGGCAACCTTCACGTAGCTCGCCGGCGGCGACTTCAATGGTGCGCCAGCGGCGGGCGCGCGAGGGTTTCGCCTCAGTGGTCCATAACGGATTTGAAGGACCACGATAGGCGTACCGGCTCTTCTTTACCGGCGACGGGTGACTTCGCAAGGGCAAAATCTGAAAAGGGGAAACTTCCGCAACCGCGGCTATTTTCTCATGGGCCACACGAAGTTGATGACTAATCCACATCGCCGCGCTCAGACCATCAGCAACGGCATGATGAAAACGGGTCGCCAGTTTTACTTCGTTCTTCACGAGGTCAACGACCACGAGTTGCTGGACCGGCATCCGGTTGTGTAAATCAAGCGGGCCATCTATGAACTCTTCGATCTCTTTCGCAAGATCTGCAGTTGAAGAGACCGAGATCACCGAAATGCCGTCGCCCGGCTGGCTGAGGCGAATCCAGTGTTGCTGATCAATATATGACCCAGTGGCAGGATAGAGGTTTCTGGCGCTCCTCGCCCCGGTGCGCAGCGCCTCAAGGCCTGGTGCATTCTTGAGATGCAACAACAGCGTAAAATCCAGCGGGCGACGTTGGCTATCCATCATAGAAAAGACGCGGTCTATGACGGATAACGGGCCTTTAACGTTTGTTTGTGAGTTCATGCTGGTGAAATTCGAGGCGAATATCACGTCGGGGAAAACACAGCAGTTTTCCACCTTTAACCGGAGTGTCTTCGACGTAGTCCTTTAATTCGATCCAGGAAACTTTCGGCTGCAGGTGGTGTTGACGGTGCATCCCAAGACCTAATGAGAACCAGAACATGAAGCGGCCATAGTAGTTGTGGGAGCGCAACTCAGCGGCACCAGTCGAAAAACCCTCATGGGTCTGAACAGCGAAGGGATACCAAAGCAGAACTGAAACCAGGACCAGCGCGGGGAACACCCCCCAAAACAGCCGCGATGCACCCACGGATGCCAGAATGACGCCATACACCACGGCTATTACGAGGTAGTTCAGAAACAGCTCAATCAAATCCTGTTTCCGAATACGACCGCGCTTCCACAGCCAAAAGAACCATTGATGCGGCATGGCCAGAGCGCGCAAAACGATCTCAATGCGGTTGCGCGACTTCATGAAGTGGTCAGGGTCCTGACCTGGAATATTTGTGTAAGCGTGGTGCAGGTGATGTGTCTTACGGAAGTTCGTGAACGGAACCATGGTGGGAAGCAACGCTAAACGTCCCCATCTGAAGTTCGCAGCCCTGGTGGGCCCCAGATGCCCGTGAACGCCTTCATGCGCCATAACGGTGCCAAGAAACATCAGATAAGTTCGCAACAGCGTGTCGATTAGGTATTGAAGGAGATTACCTGGCCGGAGAAAGAGGGTCCCTATCGAGATGATGACCACCGCACAAATGATCGATCGATTGAGTAAATAGATTCTGCGCCGGGTCCAAAGCATTCGACTCGGCTTGCCTGGTAGAACGAGAACCGAACTCATCGGTTTGAATCCTCATAACGCAACCACATAAACATGGAGCTTGCTGATCGCATACAGCCAAGAATAGGTGCCGCAACAAAACCGCCGCAACGAGGCGTGTGACACTTCTAAAACTGAAACACTCGGCACGCTAAAGGGTCACAGGATGCGGTCTAATTCGGCTTTGCACAAAAAGTCGGCGAAGCCGAATAAATCAGAACCGGAAGCGATAGAGGCTGTGTGAAAACTCAGGTACGACCAATAACGCTGAAAGCGTTCGCGAATTCCAGCCCAGGGTTGGCTTTGAAACCCTGGGTTCAAGACGTTCCAAGAGATTCTTCGCAACTCTGAAGGAGTTGCGCTGCTTGCGT